>NZ_JBEXKU010000056.1:0-51972 GCF_040609575.1 Streptomyces sp. NPDC004647
TGACCCGCCCACCACCTAGATCTACCCCTCCCTCGGCACACACTTACCCTACACCACGCTCTCCCTATCTGCGCCCGCGCCCGTATCGGCGGTGCACGCGCGCGTGCACCGCCTCGGCTCACCTGGCACGCCCGGTGGGCCCGCCGGGCCGACCGGGCCGACCGGGCCGACCGCGCAGGGCACGTGCGGGAGCGCTGCGGCGTCGCGGAAAGGTGATGCCGTGGCGCTGACCGGCTCGCGCACCGGCGGGCGTACGGCCGGTGCACGTACGGCCGGTGGGCGACGAGGTGGTGCCAGGGGCCGGGTGCCGGCGGCTGCCCCGCCGCCCGGCGGGGGCCCGAGCAGGCTGCCCGGAGCCGGGCCCGGACCCGGCTCCGGGCCCCGGCTCGGCATCGGGATCGGGCTCGGGATCGCGGCGCTGGGCGTCGCCCTCGCCTGGGCCGTCCACCGTCTCGTGCCTGCCGTGCCGATGCTGACCGCAGCTGTCGTCCTGGGCGTCACGGCGGGCCATCTGCCCGGCGTGCGGGGGCTCGTACGGGGGCGCGGCTGTCCCGGGCTGTCCCTCGCCGCCAAGCGGCTGATGCGCCTCGGCATCGTGCTGCTGGGCCTGAAGCTGAGTCTGGACGACGTGCTCGGGCTGGGCTGGGCGACCGTGGTGATGGTGCTCGGCGTGGTGGCGGCCACCTTCCTCGGCACCTGGTGGCTCGGCCGCCGGATGGGTCTGCGCGGCGACCAGCCGCTGCTGATCGCGACCGGTTACGCGATCTGCGGGGCGTCCGCGATCGGGGCCGTCGGCGAGGTGACGGACAGCGACAAGGAGGACGTGGCGACCTCGGTGGCCCTGGTCACGCTGTGCGGCACGCTCGCGATCGCCGTGCTGCCGCTGCTCCAGGATCCGCTGGGGTTGAGTGACGCGCAGTTCGGGCGGTGGGCGGGGGCGAGCGTGCACGACGTGGGACAGGTCGTGGCGTCCGCGCAGTCGGCCGGTCCCGCCGCACTGGGGGATGCGGTGCTGGTCAAACTGATGCGGGTGGCACTGCTCGCGCCGCTGGTCGCGGCGGTCGCCCTGGCGGTACGGCGCCGGTACGGCGCGGCGTCGCCGGGGACGTCCCGCGGAGGCCGACGGCCCTCGCCCGTACCGCTGTTCGTCCTGGGATTCCTTGCGATGGTGGCGCTCCGGAGCACGGGCGGTGTTCCGGCGGGCGCGCTGCTCGGGGCCCAGACCGCGCAGGAACTCCTGCTCGCGGCGGCGCTGTTCGCCCTGGGCAGCGCGGTGCACCTGCCGTCACTGGCCCGTACGGGCGGGCGGGTCGCGGCGCTGGGGCTCAGCGCGTGGGCGGTGGTCGCCGGCGTCTCGTACGCGGGTGTGCTGCTGACGACCTAGGTGTCTGACACATCCCGCCTGGTCCGTGGCGCTCCCCGGACTCCGTCTGGGAGGTGCCCCAGGCACGCTCTCCCAGCCTTCGGCCGGGTGCGGGGGACCCCCCAGCGGTAGCCGGGGGAGGGCCCCAGTTGCGTTGTCGCATCGTCCGAGTAGCCCACTATGAGGACACTTCTCCGCCTTGCAGCTGCACGCACCAGACGCCAAGGGCCCCGCCTCGGGGCGGACGGGTGCCTTTTGTGGGACGGGGCCTAGGACCGACGACCGACCCGATTACGGTCCAGCGGCACGGGCGGGGGAGCAAGGTGCCGCCTACGGTTGCGGAATGGCCGCTTTCGACCCGGACGACGCCGCTCCCGACGCCGACCCAGACGCCGCTCCCGACCAACCACCGCTGCGCGGCACCGCCGCGACACGCAGGGCACCGGCCCGGCGCCCAACTGCCGCGGGACCGGGACCGGGACCGGGACCGGGAACAGGACCGGGACCCGGAACAGGACCGGGGACAGGACCAGGAGCAGGACCGGGGGCGATGGCAGAAGCAGGACCAGGACCAGGACCGGGGCCAGGACAGGACGCGCCGGCCGAGGCGCCGTCTCGCCCCGCACCGAGCGAGCCCCGGTCACCACGGCACCAGTCGGACAGCGCACCGCAGCCGGACGGTGACGGCACCATCCTCAGCCGCCCCTTCCGGGCGCTCACCTTCGGCATCATCTCCGTCGTATCCCTCATCGCCTTCGAGGCGAGCGCCGTACACACATCCATGCCCGTGGCCGCCCACGCCCTCGACGGCATCGGGCTCTACGCCTTCGCGTTCTCCGGCTACTTCACCGTCAGCCTCTTCGCCATGGCCCTGTCCGGCGAGTGGTGCGACCGCAAGGGCCCGCTCGCACCGCTCTTCACCGGGATCGCCGCCTTCGGCGCCGGGCTCGTACTCTCCGGATCCGCGCAGAACATGTGGACCTTCGTCGGGGGCCGCAGCGTGCAGGGCATGGGCGGCGGGCTGGTGATCGTCGCGCTGTACGTCGTCGTGAGCCGCGCCTACCCCGAGCGTCTGCGGCCCGCCGTCATGGCGTCGTTCAGCGCCGCCTGGGTGCTCCCGGTCGTCGTCGGCCCGCTCGTCGCCGGGACCGTCACCGAACAACTCGGCTGGCGCTGGGTGTTCCTCGCCATCCCCCTACTGATCCTGCTGCCGCTCGCTGTGATGCTGCCCGCCCTGCGCAAGCTTCCGGACGCCGACCGGACCCCGTCCATGAACCGCCGGCGTATCTACCTCGCGCTGGCCGTCGCCGCGGGCGCGGGACTGTTGCAGTACGCGGGCCAGGCCGTGTCCGACGGCGGCGTGACCTGGACCGCGCTCGTCCCGGCCGCGGCCGGGCTCGCGCTGCTCGTCCCGTGCGTCCTCCGCCTGCTGCCCCGCGGCACCTTCCGCGCCGCCCGCGGCCTGCCCTCCGTGATCCTGCTGCGCGGCATCGCCACGGGTTCCTTCCTCGGCGCGGAGACGTTCGTGCCGCTGATGCTGGTCACCGAACGCGGTCTGTCGGCGACCCTGGCCGGGCTCTCGCTCACCGGCGGCGGGCTCACCTGGGCGCTCGGCTCGTACGTACAGGCCCGGCCCCGTCTGGAGGCGTACCGCGAGCGGCTGATGACCCTGGGCATGACCCTTATGGCGCTCTCCATCGCCTGCCCCGCGCTCGCGCTCGTCGACGGGGTCCCCGCGTGGGCCGTCGCGCTGGCGTGGGTGGTCGGCGGCTTCGGGATGGGGCTGACCATCTCCAGCGGGAGTGTGCTGCTGCTCAAGCTGTCCCGGCCCGAGGACGCGGGCAGCAACTCCGCATCCCTCCAGGTCTCCGACGCCCTCGGCAACATCGCCCTGATCGGCCTCAGCGGCGTGATCTTCGTCGGCCTCGGCGGCGGGTCCGGCGCCATGGGCGCCCACGAGGTGCCGGCCGCGGGCATGAGCGGTACGGGCCACCCGGCGGCGTTCACCGCGGTGTTCCTGACGATGGCGGCCGCCGCCCTCGTCGGCGCGTACGTCACCACCCGCCTCCGGCCACAGGGCCGGCGCCGAGGGCAGGTGTGAGCTGGATCCCACTCCTGGGTGGTCCCGGGGCGTACCCCCGAAGCACGAAAGGCGCCACCGGTAGGCTGACGCGGTTCCCGAGCCCGATCCCGAACCCACGCCCGATCCCAAGCCCACGTCCGAGCCCGAACCGGAGCCCGCCGAGCACGAACCCTCGCGAGCCCGGGCCCGATCCTGATCCCCGAGCCAGCCCGAACCGGAGACCGTGTCTACCACCACCCCCAGCCACCATCTCTCACCCGCCTTCCCCGGCCGTGCTCCCTGGGGCACGGCCAACAAGCTGCGCGCATGGCAGCAACGCGCGGTGGATCAGTACGTCCAGAAGCAGCCGCGGGATTTCCTCGCGGTGGCGACCCCGGGCGCGGGCAAGACGACCTTCGCGCTCACCCTCGCCTCCTGGCTGCTGCACCACCACGTCGTGCAGCAGGTGACCGTCGTCGCGCCGACCGAGCATCTGAAGAAGCAGTGGGCGGAGGCGGCGGCACGGATAGGGATCAAGCTGGACCCGGACTACAGCGCGGGCCCGTTGGGCCGGGAGTACCACGGCGTCGCCGTGACGTACGCGGGTGTCGGCGTACGGCCGATGCTGCACCGCAACCGCAGTGAACAGCGCAAGACGCTCGTCATCCTCGACGAGATCCACCACGCCGGTGACTCCAAGTCCTGGGGCGAGGCGTGCCTGGAGGCGTTCGAGCCGGCGACCCGTCGGCTCGCGCTGACCGGCACCCCGTTCCGGTCCGACACCAACCCGATTCCCTTCGTCGAGTACGAGGAGGGGAACGACGGCATCCGGCGGTCCTCCGCCGACTACACCTACGGCTACGGCAACGCGCTCGCCGACGGTGTCGTCCGGCCGGTCATCTTCCTTTCCTACAGCGGCAATATGCGCTGGCGGACGAAGGCGGGCGACGAGATCGCGGCGCGCCTGGGCGAGCCCATGACCAAGGACGCGGTCTCGCAGGCCTGGCGTACGGCGCTGGACCCGCGCGGGGACTGGATGCCGAACGTGCTGCGCGCCGCCGACCGGCGCCTCGGCGAGGTCCGCAAGGCGATCCCTGACGCGGGTGGGCTGGTCATCGCCGCGGACCAGGACTCGGCGCGCTCCTACGCCAAACTGATCCGCGAGATCACCGGCAAGGGGCCGGCCGTCGTCCTCTCCGACGACAGCGGCGCCTCGCAGCGCATCGACGACTTCAGCCACTCCGACGAGCGCTGGATGGTCGCGGTCCGCATGGTGTCGGAGGGCGTGGACGTACCGCGGCTGGCGGTCGGCGTCTACGCCACGACCATCTCCACGCCGCTGTTCTTCGCGCAGGCGGTCGGCCGCTTCGTACGGTCGCGGCGGCGTGGCGAGACCGCGTCCGTCTTTCTGCCGACGATCCCGATGCTGCTCGGCTTCGCGAACGAGATGGAGGTCGAGCGCGACCACGTCCTGGACAAGCCCAAGAAGGACGGCGAGGAAGACCCCTACGCCGAGGAGGACAAGCTCCTCCAGGAGGCGGAGAAGGAGCAGGACGAGGACACCGGCGAGCAGGACCAGCTGCCCTTCGAGGCGCTGGAGTCGGACGCGGTCTTCGACCGGGTGCTGTACGACGGCGCCGAGTTCGGCATGCAGGCGCACCCGGGCAGCGAGGAAGAACAGGACTACCTGGGCATTCCGGGCCTTCTCGAGCCCGACCAGGTGCAGATGCTGCTCCAGAAGCGGCAGGCCCGGCAGATCGCGCACAGCCGGAAGAAGCCGGACGACGAGGCCGATCTGCTGGAGATGCCGGCGGAGCGGCGCCCGGTGGTCACCCACAAGGAACTGCTGGAGCTCAGGAAGCAGCTCAACTCCCTGGTCGGGGCGTACGTTCACCAGAGCGGCAAGCCGCACGGGGTCATCCACACCGAGCTGCGGCGGGTGTGCGGGGGGCCGCCGAGCGCGGAGGCGACGGCGGGGCAGCTCCGGGAGCGGGTCAAGAAGGTCCAGGAGTGGGCCACCCGTATGCGGTGACCGCTCGGGACCGGTGCCTTGTCCGCGCGTTCACGGTGCGCTCCCGGCGGCCGGGAGGGGGGTGGCGCTCTCGATCACCAGCGTGGGCACCGCCCCCGGGCCGGTCCGGGCCGGGGCCGCGCGGCCGACCCGGATTCCCCCGCCCCGCCGGAGGACGACGCCGAGGACCTTGGCGGTCCTCCTGCCACGCCGACGGGGCCGACTGTCCCGACTCCACGTAGTCGAACAGGACGACCTGGCATTCGGCGGCGACCGCCGGTGTCACGAGGCGCCACGGGTTTTGGTCACAGCCGAATCCGTGCGCCGGCATCACGGCGGGCCTGCCCGTCACTGCGCCCGGTGATCGTGACGTAGTTCCTGGTGCGCACATCCACGCGGATCACCCTTCCACCGCCTGCCGGGCCGGGCGACTGCTGACAGGCGTGCTCGCTCCACTCGCGCCGCCGTGGCCGGCCGTGGTGTCGCGGGCGGCGGATCGTGCGCGGAGGCAGGCGAGCGCCGAAAGAGCCGCCCGGTCTCGACATCTCGCGGTTGCAATGCGCGTAAACCGGCAGCGAACTGACCGGATTCTGGACGGACTCTTCCGCTGAGCGGGACAGGTCGCTACCTTTCCGGTACCCCACACGCCCCGTGGCAGCGCCGCCGCGGAGCGCAGCCGGTGCCATGCGACCGGCGGCCTCTCCGTGCGTTGCCGCTGGGACCGGCGCCGTACCCGCCGCGAGAAGCCGCCGTCACTCACACGAGGAGGGGGCGTCGTGACCGCGGAGACGTCTCAAACGCTCGACAGGGGACTGAGGGTCCTCAAGCTGCTCGCCGACACCGACCATGGGTTGACCGTGACCGAGCTGTCCAACAAGCTCGGCGTCAACCGCACCGTGGTCTACCGCTTGCTCGCCACCCTCGAGCAGCACGCCCTCGTACGCCGGGACATCGGCGGCCGGGCGCGGGTCGGGCTCGGGGTGTTGCGACTGGGCCGCCAGGTGCATCCACTCGTACGGGAGGCCGCGCTGCCGGTGCTGCGCGCGCTCGCCGAGGACATCGGGGCCACAGCCCATCTCACACTGGTCGACGGCACGGAGGCCCTGGCCGTGGCGGTGGTCGAGCCCACCTGGACCGACTACCACGTGGCGTACCGGGCGGGGTTCCGGCACGCCCTCGACCGGGGCGCCGCAGGGCGCGCGATCCTCTCCGCCCGGCGGGCTCCGGGCACCGACCCGGGCTTCTCGCTCACCCACGGTGAGCTGGAGGCGGGCGCCAGCGGCGCCGCGGCACCGCTCCTCGGTGTGACGGGTGTGGAGGGCAGCGTGGGCGTGGTCATGCTCACCGACTCCGTGCCGGAACGGGTCGGGCCGCGGGTCGTGGAGGCCGCGCGCGACGTGTCCGAGGCCCTTCGCTGACGCATCGCCCCGCGGGGGCGGAAGCCGGGCGGGGCAAGGCGGGCGACCATTGTGCAGCCGCGTCGCACGGCCCCGGACGCCGCGCAGCGCGTCGGCTCGCGCCCGCCTGCGGTCGCTCTGCGCACCGTTCGGCTGTGTGCTCCCGCGCTGGGGGGTGCGCCCTGCGCCGCGCCGTGGTGACCGGCCGGCTCGCTCGGTTGCTCGCTGGTTGCTCGCTCGGGTGGCTCGCGCGGAGTGGCTGCGCGGATGGCTGCACTCCGCGGGCCCTGCGCGCCTGCCCGGTCTCCGTACGTGCCCGGCTCCGCCGGGATGGCTGCGGAGGGGCGGGCTGTGAGGGCTCGGTCTTGGCGTGAACTAGATTCACTCCCATGCCAGCCGTCTTCCCCCTTCTCTCCGGCGGGGGTACCCGCAACCGCTTCCGGATCCTCGCTGTCTGCGCCGCACCGGTAGTCGCGCTGCTCGCCGTGGCCGCGTTCGCTCCGCTGCCGTTCTCCATCGCGCAGCCCGGCATGACCGCGGATGTGCTCGGATCGAATCAGGGCAAACCGGTGATCACCATCTCCGGTGCCGAGACCCGGAGGACGGACGGGCAGCTGCGGATGACGACCATCGCCGCGACCGGCCCGGACGCGGAGGTCGGCCTCGACGACGTCGTCGACGGCTGGTTCGCGTCCGACCGGGCCGTGCTGCCGCGCGACTCCGTCTACCCGGTCGGCGACACCACCAAGGAGATCGAGAAGCACAACGTCGAGGAGATGCGGAAGTCCCAGGGCACGGCCACCCAAGCCGCCCTGAGTCATCTCCACCGGTCGTCCGACGACGTACGGGTCACGTTGCGCCTCGCGGACGTGGGCGGGCCGAGCGCCGGGCTGATGTTCTCCCTCGGGATCGTCGACAAACTGGACGGCGACGGCCGCGGCGGCGACCTGACCGGCGGCCGTACGATCGCCGGAACCGGGACGATCACCGGCGACGGGAAGGTCGGCGCGGTCGGCGGCGTACCGCTGAAGACGCAGGCCGCCAGCCGGGACGGCGCGACGGTCTTCCTGGTTCCGAAGGCGGAGTGCGCCGATGCGCGGTCCGAGCTTCCGAAGGGTCTCCGGCTGATCCCGGTCACGACCCTCGACGGTGCGATCGACTCACTCAACGCACTGCAGTCGGGTGGCCGGGTCCCGCGCTGCTGACCCCCGGGTGCTGACCTCCGGGCCGCTGCTGACCCCGGGCCGGGTGCGTCGACCAGCAGTTGCTGGTGGCGGTTCCCGAGGTCGTCCCAGAAGCCCAGGAGAATCTCTTCGCCCGGTGACTCAGGGGAGGTCCTCCGACGCCTGCCGCACCAGCGGAATGATCCGGTGCGGCACCGGATTCTCCATGACGATCGCCGTCGAAGCCCGCACGATGCCATCAAAACCTACGACCCGGTCGATCACACGTTGGAGATCGGCGTTGGATCTGGCCACCAGACGGCAGAGCATGTCGCCGTGGCCGGTCGTGGTGTGCAGCTCCAGCACCTCCGGCACGGTGGCCAAATGGGTCCGTACGTCCGCGCCTTGGCCCTGCTTGATCTCCAGCGTCGCGAACGCGGTCACCGGGTAGCCCAGCGCCGCCGGATCCACCTCCGGCCCGAAGCCGCGGATCACTCCACTGGCCTGAAGCCGGTCCAGCCGGGCCTGTACGGTGCCGCGCGCCACCCCGAGCCGCCGGGATGCCTCCAGCACGCCGATCCGTGGCTCCTGCGCCAGCAGCTCGAGCAGCCGCCCGTCCAGCTCATCGATCCCCATGGCCCCGCCTTCCCGTGGTCATCATGTACAGAACGACCCGCTGTTCCCGTTGGTCGCTGTACAGAGTGTGCAGCGAATATCCCAACTCTTGCGCACCTTGTAAATCGGGGGGAGTCTGCCGATATGAGTGAGACCATCGATCACACCCCGGGCACCGCACGGCAGGCAGACCCCTTCCCGGTGAAGGGGATGGACGCGGTCGTCTTCGCGGTCGGCAACGCCAAGCAGGCTGCGCATTACTACTCCACGGCGTTCGGTATGACCCGCGTCGCCTATGCGGGACCGGAGAACGGCAGCCGCGAGACCGCCAGCTACGTCCTGGAGTCCGGCGGCGCACGGTTCGTCTTCACCTCGGTCATCAAGCCAACGACGGACCGCGGCCGGTTCCTCGCCGAGCACGTGGCCGAGCACGGCGACGGCGTCATCGACCTCGCCATCGAGGTCCCGGACGCGCGGGCGGCGTACACGTACGCGACCGCGCACGGCGCCATCGGTCTTGAGGAGCCGCACGAACTCAAGGACGAGAACGGCACCGTGGTCGCCGCCGCCATCGCCACTTACGGCAACACCCGGCACACCCTGGTCGAGCGCACCGGCTACGTGGGCCCGTACCTCCCCGGGTTCGAGGCCGTCGGCCCGATCGTGGAGCCCGGGCCCCGCCGCTTCCAGGCCATCGACCACTGCGTCGGCAATGTCGAGCTCGGCGAGATGAACAAGTGGGTGAGCTTCTACAACACCGTCATGGGCTTCACCAATATGAAGGAGTTCGTGGGCGACGACATCGCCACCGAGTACTCCGCGCTCATGTCGAAGGTCGTCGCGGACGGCACCCGTAAGGTGAAGTTCCCGATCAACGAGCCCGCCATCGCCAAGAAGAAGTCGCAGATCGACGAGTATCTCGAGTTCTACGGCGGACCGGGCGTGCAGCACATCGCCCTCGCCACCAACGACATCGTGGCGACGGTGCGGGCCATGCGCGCGGCCGGGGTGCAGTTCCTGGAGACCCCCGACTCGTACTACGACACGCTCGGCGAGTGGGTCGGCGAGACCCGTGTGCCGCTGGACGAGCTGCGGGAGCTGAAGATCCTCGCCGACCGCGACGAGGACGGCTATCTGTTGCAGATCTTCACCAAGCCGGTCCAGGACCGCCCCACCGTCTTCTTCGAGATGATCGAGCGGCACGGTTCGATGGGCTTCGGCAAGGGCAACTTCAAGGCGCTGTTCGAGGCGATCGAGCGCGAGCAGGACAGGCGCGGCAACCTCTGATCCCCCACAGCGCGGCAACCTCTGATCCACGCACCCGCGGAGGCCCGCCCCCCGTAACTGCGGCCCCACGGCTCCTGATCCGTGGGGCCGCAGGTCTGCCGTAGGTCCGTCCGTGCGCTCGCCGGTCGCCGATCTTCCCAGCCGGGCGGCCGAATGCAAGGGTGGATCCATGGACCAGTTGATCGATCTGCTGCGCGACGGTCTTCCGGACGAAGCCGTGCTGACCGACCCCGACGTCACCGCGGCCTACGCCAACGACATGGCCAGTTTCTGCGAGGCGGGGGCCCCCGCCGTCGTCGTCATGCCGCGCACCGTCGAGCAGGTCCAGCACGTGATGCGCACCGCTACCGCGCTGGGCGTACCTGTCGTGCCGCAGGGGGCGCGTACCGGCCTGTCGGGCGCTGCCAACGCCTCCGAGGGCTGCATCGTGCTGTCCCTCGTCAGGATGGACCGGATCATCGAGATCAACCCGGTCGACCGGATCGCGGTCGTCGAGCCGGGCGTTGTCAACGCCGTGCTCTCGCGTGCCGTCGCCGAACAGGGCCTCTATTACCCGCCGGATCCCAGCAGCTGGGAGCAGTGCACCATCGGCGGCAACATCGGCACGGCCTCCGGCGGCCTGTGCTGTGTGAAATACGGCGTGACGGCCGAATACGTCCTCGGCCTCGATGTCGTCCTCGCCGACGGCCGGCTGCTGACCACCGGCCGCCGTACGGCCAAGGGCGTCGCCGGATACGACCTGACCCGCCTCTTCGTGGGCTCCGAGGGCAGCCTCGGCATCGTCGTACGGGCCGTCCTCGCGCTCAAGCCCTCCCCGCCCGAGCAGCTCGCTCTCGCCGCCGAGTTCCCCTCCGTGGCCGCGGCCTGCGACGCCGTCTGCGAGATCATGGCCCGCGGCCACGCGCCGTCCCTGCTCGAACTCATGGACCGTACGACCCTGCACGCGGTCAACAAGATGGCTCAGATGGGTCTGCCGGAGTCCACCGCAGCGCTGCTGCTCGCCGCGTTCGACACCCCTGACCCGGCAAGCGATCTGGCGGCCGTCGGGGAGCTGTGCGCGGCTGCCGGGGCGACCGAGGTCGTACCGGCCGAGGACGCGGCCGAGTCCGAACTCCTCCTCCAGGCCCGGCGGCTGGCCCTCACCGCCCTGGAGGCCGTGAAGTCCGCGACCATGATCGACGATGTCTGCGTCCCCCGCTCCCGGCTGGCCGCGATGCTCGACGGCACCGCGGCGATCGGGGAGAAGTACGGTCTGACGGTCGGTGTCTGCGCCCACGCGGGCGACGGCAACACCCACCCGGTGGTCTGTTTCGATGCCGCCGATCCCGACGAGTCGCGGCGCGCCCGTGAGTCCTTCGACGAGATCATGGAGCTGGGCCTCGAACTCGGCGGCACGATCACGGGGGAACACGGGGTCGGCGTGCTGAAGAAGGAGTGGCTCGCGCGCGAACTCGGGCCGGTCGGCCTGGAGCTCCAGCAGAGCATCAAATCCGTGTTCGACCCGCTCGGCCTGCTCAACCCGGGGAAGCTCTTCTAGGGGGAAGCCCTTCCAGGGGTACGGGAACCCGACACGCGTCCCGTTCGTACCGCGGCTCTGCCCGCTGAACGCCCGGCTCAGAGCCGCCGGTACTGCTTCGGCATCACGGGTCAGGGGTGTCTCGGTGTCCGGCCCGTTGTCGGCCGCCCGCCCATCGCGTCGATCGGCGCTTGGCCGAGCGATGCGAACAGCGACTTCGCCGCGTCCCGCCGGATGCGCCGGTTCCGCTCGGCGTAGTCCCACAACTCGCCCTCGTACGCCGCGAACCCGCGACGGCACCGTCGGGCTCCGCGGCCGTCGGCTCCGTACAGATGGCCCTGATCTCCGGCATAACGATCCAGCACCTCTTCGACCCCGAAGGCGCCCCTCCGGCGCCCGACGTCGTGGCGGGGCTGCGCGGCCTCGTGCGTGCCGCCGGTCTGGGGCCCGCCGGCACGCAACGAGAGGACCTGAAGCCCCGATCCGCTGTGCCGCAGGGCCGAGCGGGACCCGGGATTGTCCTCGGCCGGGCATACGGAGGTGGTCGGTACACCGGGACCGGCACGAGGGGGCGGCGGGGTCTGGTATGTGTGGACACTGCGCGCCGGCCCGCGTGCGAAAGCGGGCGCAGGTGAGGCGAGGTACACCACTCCGCGCGTGTGCGGCACACTGCTCATTGCCCAACCGCACAGCACGGCCAGCAGACACGACGGGACACGGTCAATGAGCGCGCCAACCTCAGGATCCGCCGACGGCAGCCCCACACACGGCTATTACCCCGACCCGTCCATCCCCGGCTACATCCGGTACTGGAACGGCGTCTCGTGGGTACCGGGCACGAGCAGGCCGGCGCCGGTCGACGGCGAGGACATGCCGGGTCCGCCGCCGGGTTCCGCGCCGGCGGCTCCGGCGCCGGAGGAGACCCGTCCGGTGTTCTTCGACGAGGAGCCCGCCCGCGCCGAGTCCCCCTCCGTCGACACCGGCTCCGAGCCCGGTCCCGGCGGCCAGGGCACACCGCTGCCGGAGCTGCGCCCGCGCGGCGAGGTGGACGTACGCCCCGACTCCGTCGACTGGGACGACCCCCAGCGCCTCCACGGCTCCCGCCCCGAACCGGCCTCCGCCTGGCAAGCGGACGCCTCCCGCCAGACCGGCTTCGGCGGCGACCAGGACCACCGGGTCTCCTGGGGCGCGGACCCGGCGGCCGCTTCCGACCCCTCCGGCACGACCGGCGCGGGCACCCCGGCCTCCGGCACGGCGGGCACCCCGGCCTCCGGCACGGCGGGACCCTCCGGTTCCGGCAGCGGCGGTGCCGCCTCCGCGGACAGCTCTTTCGATCAGCGGTCGGCGCGGACTGACGGCGGCGGCCGGGGTTCCGCGGCGGGCGACGCCGGTACGGCGGATTCCGCCGGCTCCGGCTCCGCAGGGCCCGGGATCGCCACGGGCCGGACTCCGGATACGAGCGGTTCCGGTTCGGGCAGTGCGGCCGCGGCGGGGGACGGTCAGGAGGCCGCGGACAGCCGGCCTTCGCCCCGGTCCGCGGACGGCGGCAGGCCTGCCGCCGGTGACCGCGGCCGACGCGACGGCACGATGACCATCCGCCGGGCCGGGCGGGGCGGTGACTCCGGGTCAGCCGCGCAGGCTGACGGCACCATGGCCATTCGCCCGATCAGGTCGGCCGGGGAGGGCGGCGCGGGCACAGCCGGAGCGAGTGCTGTCCCTGCTGCCCGGGACGGCGACGACTCCGCCGCGGGCCGCGAAGGGGCCGCCGGCGCGGCGGCCCGGCACGACGGGACGATGACGATCCGCGCCACCGGCGGTGTGACATCCGGCGGTTCGGGTCCGCGTTCGGCGTCGGGTCCGGCGTCGGGTCCGGGGTCGACTGCGGCATCCGGGTCCGGTTCCGGTTCCGACTTCGGGTCCCGTTCCGGTCCCGGCGGTGCGGAACCCGCCGACGGCACCATGGCGATCCGTGTCACCCGGCCCGGCGCCGGGCAGGCACCCGCATCCGCGCCCGGTGGCACCGACGGCGGCATCCCCCCGCAGCCCGGTCCGGCTTCGCGGGCCCAGGCCCCGGGGTCCGGCCAGAACCCGCATGCCGCCCCGCAGGCCGGTCCTGTCCAGCAGCCCCATGCCCCCGCGCCGACCCCCGCTCAGCCTCCGGCCGCACAGGGCTCCGGCGGTGGGCAGCCCTCCTGGGCCCAGCAGGTGCACCAGCTCGCGGACCCCGGTCCCGCAGGCACTCGGCAGGGCTCGCCCGACGCCCCCGTCACCCCGTGGCGGCCCCCGGTCGCCGACCCCTTCCTGGCGGCCGCCCAGGCTCAGGCAGCCGTACGCCCCGCCTCGCTCGGCCGTCGCCTGGCGGCCAGGCTGATCGACACCGTGCTTCTCGGCGCCGTGGTCGCGGGCGCCGCCGTCCCGTTCGGCACCAAGGCCGTCGACCACGTCAACGACAAGGTCGAGGAGGCGAAGCTGAGCGGCGAGACCGTGACCGTATGGCTGCTCGACGGCACCACGTCCGGCTACCTCGGCATCGTCGTCGGCGTTCTGCTCCTCGCCGGAGTGCTCTACGAGGCCCTGCCCACCGCCAAGTGGGGCCGTACGCTCGGCAAGCGCCTTTGCGGGGTGCAGGTACTGGGCATCGAGTCCCACGACACCCCGCCCTTCGGCGCTGCCCTGCGCCGCTGGCTGGTGTACAGCGTGCTCGGTCTCCTGGCCATCGGAGTCCTCAACGTCCTGTGGTGCCTGTTCGACCGCCCGTGGCGGCAGTGCTGGCATGACAAGGCGGCCGGCACCTTTGTGGGCGGAACCGGCGGGGACGACTGACCGGACCGGATCCCCCGAACGGCTTGCGCCGGGCTGCGGCGACCCCGTTGCCGGGGTCGACTGATGGGCATGAGCACCGATCAGCCGACGCCGGGGTCCGGTGAGCCGTCGGACAACGACCCCTTCCGGAAGCGGCCGCCGGAGCCGCCTTCGGACAGCGGTCCCGGTGGCGGTTCGCCGTACGACAAGGAGCCGCCCCCGCCTGGTGGTGGTGAACCGCCCCCGCCGCCGTACGGCAGCGACCCGTACGGTGGGGGCCCGTACGGGCCGGGCGGCGGCCCGGGGCGCGACCCGTACGGCGGCTCCCCGTACGGCGCCGACCCCCTCGCCGGAATGCCCCCGCTCGCCAACCGCGGCAAGCGGCTGGTCGCTCGGATCATCGACGGTCTTCTCATCAGCATCCCGGTCGGCGCGCTGATGACCCTGATCGTCGGTGGCTACGACCCGACGGACACCGACGACACGGCCAAGTCCGTGAGCGTGCAGGGCACGGTGCTGCTGGTGTACCTGATCTATGAGGGGTTGATGCTGACCAACTCCGGCCAGACCGTGGGCAAGAAGCTGATGAAGGTACGCGTTGCCCTGCTGGAGAACGGTGGCGTACCGGCCGGGTCGGCGGGCTGGATCCGTGCCGCCGTCTACACGCTGCCCGAGTTCGTGCCGTGCTGCGGCTTCATCTTCTGGCTGGTGAACGTGCTGAACTGCACGTGGGACAAGCCATACCAGCAGTGTCTCCACGACAAGGCCGCGAAGACCGTGGTGGTGGCCGTGCCATGACGCGGTGCCGTGACCGGCCTGCCCTGACACCGGGCCCTGACACCGGGCCCTGACGTCGCGCCCTGGTCGTGAGCCCGGGCGCCGCCCCGACAGCCGACCGGCGACAAGTCCGTTCGGCAGAAGGCCCGGTGGGCAGCTCAGCGGCGCAGCGAGTGCTGCCCGACGCGTGACTCCGCCGCGCCCGCATGTGTCCTCGGACGGGGCACCCGGACGTGGTGCTGCCCGGGAGCGGCTGCCGGCCGCACGGCGCTGTCCGTACGAGCCGCCTGAGCCGTACGAGCGGTGCTCGCAGTGGGGGCGGTGCGAGCCGTGCGGGCGGTGCGAGCCGTACGGGCCGAGCGCGGAGTCGGCACCGTCATGGCCACGAGGAGCCCGAGCGAGAGCCCGGCGAAGGCGATGACCACGATTCCGATGCCCGAACGGGTCTGGGAGAGCAGCAGCATGGCCAGGGTCGAGAAGACGACCGTGACCGAACCGTAGGCATATTGTGCGGGAGTCGGACGCGGCATGGCGATTTCCGTCCTCGGGACGACGTCGGGGCTATGAGTCACCGTCCCGGGACCGCAGCTCCCGGGAGAAACGCTGTGTTCGCGCCGTCATATGACTCTACGGACCTTGTCTGCCCGAGCGGAACTGGTGGTAAGCGTGACCTAACACACGGTGCCGGTGCACAGGGGGCGCACGGAGTCATTCCGGATTCCAACTGGCGAGACGCGCGCGCCCGTTCGTCCATGGGATACGTGTCCGACTTTCAGGACATGTGAACCGAATAACGTATGCGTCCTGGCGTGTCCAAGTCAAGATCTGTCTTTTCTGCTGCCATTCCGGTCCAATGCCCCCCACAGAAGCAGTACTTGGGGGAACACTCGGGAGGACAGCAGCAAGTGAGCAGCCATCGGAGGACTCTGAGATCCACCGCCCTGGCAGCGGCGCTCGCCGCGATCGGCGCGGCCGCTCTGACGGCCGGTGCCGCGCAGGCTTCGGACCAGGCGGACGGTGACCGTACGACCGCCGGAGCGGCCTTAGCTGCCGCGGCGGACCGCCATGACCCGGCGCCCGCCAAGGGGAATGTCGAGCACGACCTGGAAGGCCCGTTCAGCGAGCGCCAGGAGGCGCAGCGCAAGGACGCGCTCCAGCGGGTGCTGCGAGGGGATGCGAGGGCCGAGAAGCGTGGCGCGTCGCAGGTGGTCAAGCTCGACCAGGGCAAGTACGTCGAGCTGGCCCGGGAGAAGACCGACAAGATCTTCACCATTCTCGTGGAGTTCGGCGACAAGGTCGACAGCACCACGATGTTCGACCCGGACGGGCCGGAGGGCCCCAAGCCGCCCGTCGAGAAGTACGGCGGCGAGGCCGGTCCGGCGCACAACCGGATAGCGGAGCCGGACCGTGCCGATGACAACAGCACGGCCTGGCGCAAGGACTTCAACCGCGAGCACTTCCAGGACCTGTACTTCTCGAAGGCCAAGGGCAAGCAGTCCCTGAAGAAGTACTACGAGAAGCAGTCCTCCGGCCGCTACTCGGTCGACGGCGAGGTCGCGGACTGGGTCAAGGTCAAGTGGAACGAGGCCCGTTACGGCTCGAACTACTGCGGCGACACCAACTGCGCCAACGTCTGGGACGCGGTGCGCGACGGGGTCAACCAGTGGGCCGCCGACCAGAAGGCCGCCGGCAAGACCCCCGCGCAGATCAAGGCGCAGCTGGCGAAGTACGACCTCTGGGACCGCTACGACTTCGACGGCGACGGCAACTTCAACGAGCCCGACGGCTACATCGACCACTTCCAGCTCGTCCACGCGGGCGAGGACGAGTCGGCCGGCGGCGGCGTGCAGGGCGAGACCGCGCTCTGGGCACACCGCTGGTACGCGTACGGCACCGACGCCGGCGACAGCGGCCCCGCGAACAACAAGTCGGGCGGAACCCAGATCGGTGACACCGGCATCTGGGTCGGCGACTACACCATGCAGCCGGAGAACGGCGGCCTCGGCGTCTTCGCCCACGAGTACGGCCACGACCTGGGCCTGCCCGACCTCTACGACACCACGGGCAAGGGTGAGAACTCCACCGGCTTCTGGTCGTTGATGTCCTCCGGCTCCTGGCTGGGCACCGGCAAGAAGGAGATCGGCGACCTGCCGGGCGACATGACCGCCTGGGACAAGCTGCAGCTGGGCTGGCTCGACTACGGCAAGGCCAAGGCCGCGACCAAGTCCACCCACAAACTGGGCGTCTCCGCGTACAACACGAGGAACAAGCAGGGACTCGTCGTCCAACTGCCCTCCAAGCCCGTCACCACCACCATCGTCAAGCCGGCCGAAGGCTCCAAGCAGTGGTGGAGCGACATGGGGGACGACCTCAAGAACACCCTGAGCCGGCCGGTCGACCTGACCGGCAAGTCCAAGGCTTCCCTGGAGCTCAAGGGCTGGTGGGACATCGAGGAGAACTACGACTACCTCTACGCCGAGGTGTCGACCGATGGTGGCGCCGACTGGACGCCGCTGGACGGGACCGCGGATGGCAAGGCCATCACGCGCGACGGCGGCGACAAGCCGGCGCTGACCGGAACCCCGGGCGGCTACAAGAGCCTCGTCTACCCGCTGGACGCCTACGCGGGCAAGAAGATCGACCTCCGTTTCCGCTACCGGACGGACGGCGGCGCGGCGCAGAAGGGCTTCGCGGCCGATGCGATCAGCGTTGTCGCCGATGGCACGGCGCTGTTCACGGACGGCGCCGAGGGTGACGCCAACGGCTGGACGGCCAAGGGCTTTTCGCGCATCGGTGAGTCCTTCACCAAGAAGTACCCGCAGTACTACATCGCGGAGAACCGGCAGTACGTGTCGTACGACAAGACCCTCGAGGTCGGCCCGTACAACTTCGGTTTCGCCTCCGCCCGGCCCAAGTGGGTGGAGCACTACCCGTACCAGAACGGTCTGGTGATGTGGCTGTGGGACACCTCGCAGCCGGACAACAACGTCGGCGTCCACCCGGGCAAGGGCCAGATCCTTCCCATCGACGCCCACGCCGAGCCGGAGAAGTGGGCCGACGGGACACTGATGCGCAACCGCATCCAGGCCTACGACTCGCCCTTCAGCCGGTACCGCACGGACGGCATCACACTGCACTCGGACGGCAAGGCCGCCAAGATCAAGTCTAAGAAGGGCGTCTCGGTCTTCGACGACCGGAAGGGCGTGTACTGGTTCGCGTCGAACCCCACCGCGGGTGTGCAAGTTCCTGACACCAACACCCGGATCAAGATCGTCAAGGAGGCCCGTGATGGCTCCACGGTGACGATCAAGGTCGGCTCCTCGGCGAAGTAATCGTTATAACCGCAGGTCAGACCGGCATTGGCCGTCGCCCTCTAGCGGGCGGCGGCCAATCGCGTTTAGATGCTCTGGCAAGCTTTCTTATTGACACGTCGTCTCACGGGGGAGATCCGAAGGCATGGCAGGTGGAGGTTTCATCAAGCTCCCAGGTGGCAGCGTCGTGGTCGCGCTGTCACTGCCGCGTCCGCCGGGCGCGGGGATATGCGAGGCCGTACGGGTCCGGGTGCTCGTGCACGCGGCGAACCGGGCCCGGGCACTGACCCGGCTGCGGAATCTGGGACTGCGGGCGGTCTATCTGCGGGGCAACGCGGAACCGCCGACGCCGGACGAGGTCACCGCCGTGCTGCACCACCCCGACGGCATCGTCTGGCGTGCGGCCCCGCACGACGACACGGAGTCCTGGCATCCGATGCGGACACTCCTGCGACCTCCGCCGCAGGCCACCGCCCCCGTGAGACCCGCCGCGCGGCCGTGGCCGGACCTCTCGGCCCCGCCGTTCGCACCGCCCGCGCCGCCCGCACCCTGGGACATCCCCGCCGCCCCGTAACTCCTGCGCGGGCTGCGCAGGCAACCGGGCACGCGGGCCGGGCCGCGGCGCAGCCTCGTACGGACCGTCCGTAACGCCCGGGAACAGGCCGCGGCCGGGGCGGGCAGCGCTCGCCGGGGCGACCCGCTCGGACGTCGGAGGCTATGGCTCCGCGCTCAGACGACGGGCTTGCCGCTGAGCTCCACGCCCGCCTGGCGCAGCTCCTCCAGGGCCCGCTCGGTGGTGTGCTCGGCGACGCCCGCGGTCAGGTCCAGCAGGACGTGCGTGGCGAAGCCCTCCCGTACGGCGTCGAGCGCGGTGGCCCGTACGCAGTGGTCGGTCGCGATGCCGACCACGTCGACCTCGGTCACGTGGTGCGCCCGCAGCCAGTCGGCGAGCGATGTGCCGTTCTCGTCGGTCCCCTCGAAGCCGCTGTACGCCCCGGTGTAGGCGCCCTTTTCGAAGACGGCGTCGATCGCCCCGGAGGCGACGGCGGGCGCGAAATTCGGGTGGAAGCTGCTGCCCTCGGTGCCCGCGACACAGTGCGGTGGCCAGGAGCGCTCGTAGTCCGGCCTCTCCGAGAAGTGTTCACCGGGCTCGATGTGGAGGTCACGGCTGGCCACCACGTGGCGGTACCCGGCGGGCGCCTCCGCCACCAGGTCGGTGATCGCTGCGGCCACGTCGGCGCCGCCCGCGACCCCGAGGCTGCCGCCCTCGCAGAAGTCGTTCTGCACATCAACGATGATGAGTGCCCGGTGCATGGTGCTGCCCTTCGGCTGGTGAGCGGCGGGGGTGGGGAGGCCGGCCGGTGCCGACCCGGAGTCCGGGGACCGCCCCGTCCCCGTCCCCGTCCCTGAGCGTAGAGACTCGGACGCCCTTGCGGGAGGGGCCTCCGGCTGCTAAGTGCTGTCCGGTAAGTGCTGTCCGGGCGCGAGGGATCCCCGCGCGCGCCCACGCGCTGCCCGTGCTGCGTGGAGGCCCGCCGCAGTTCCCGGCCCGCAGGCGGCAGACTCCCGGCTGCGCACACGGGCTACAGGTACACCGTGGGGAGCACCGGCTCGCCCTTCGACAGCTGCGTCGCCGACATCGGCAGGCCCGCGCGGGCCGCCTTATGGCGGTCGCGGACCGCCTCCAGCGGTTCGCGGCGCAGCACCTTGCCGTCCTGGACGAGATCGACCAGCAGTTGGCGCCCGGCCAGTTCCGGCGGGACCTCGCCGGTGCCGATGACCTCGGCTTCTGCGACGCCGTCGGCGTCCAGCCGCCGCGCGGCCCACTTGCGGCCGCCGATCGAGGTCTTCCCGCCCAGCGCCTTCTTCGCCACCGGGAGCAGCGGCGCCCCGGGATCCGCGGACTCGGCGCGCGCGACCAGCTTGTAGACCATCGAGCAGGTCGGGTGGCCGCTGCCGGTCACCAACTGGGTGCCCACGCCGTAGGCGTCGACCGGGGCCGCGGCCAGCGAGGCGATGGCGTACTCGTCCAGGTCGCTGGTCACCACGATCTTGGTGCCCTCGGCGCCCAGGGCGTCGAGCTGCTGCCGCACCCGGTGCGCGACCAGCAGCAGGTCGCCGGAGTCGATCCGTACGGCGCCCAGCTCCGGCCCCGCGATGTCCACGGCGGTCCGTACGGCCTCGGCCACGTCATAGGTGTCGACCAGCAGCGTGGTGCCGCGGCCGAGCGAGTCGATCTGCGCGGTGAAGGCGTCCCGCTCGCTGTCGTGCAGCAGGGTGAAGGCGTGGGCGCTGGTGCCGACGGTCGGGATGCCGTAGCGGAAGCCCGCCGCGAGGTCGGAGGTGGAGGCGAAGCCGCCGAGGTACGCGGCGCGCGAGGCGGCCACCGCGGCCAACTCATGGGTGCGGCGCGCGCCCATCTCGATCAGCGGCCGCGACCCGGCCGCCACCGACATCCGGGACGCCGCGGCGGCCACCGCGGAGTCATGGTTGAGGATCGAGAGGATCACCGTCTCCAGCAGCACGGCCTCGGCGAAGGTCCCCTCGACCCGCAGGACCGGCGATCCGGGGAAGTAGACCTCGCCCTCCGGATAGCCGCGGATGTCGCCGCGGAACCGGAACCCGGCGAGCCACTCCAGCGTCGGCTCGTCCACCACCCGCCGACTGCGCAGGAATCCGAGCACGCCCGCGTCGAAGCGGAAGTTCTCCACGGCGTCCAGGACGCGGCCGGTGCCGGCCACGACGCCGTAGCGGCGGCCCTCGGGCAGCCGGCGGGTGAAGACCTCGAAGACGGAGCGCCGGTCGGCGGTGCCGGCCTTCAGCGCGGCTTGCAGCATCGTCAGTTCGTACTGATCGGTGAAGAGCGCGGTCGACGGCACGGTGACCGGCAGCCCCAGGTCCGCAGTGTTCATAAGAGGAGCGTACCCCGAATACTCGTCACTTTGACGATTTCTGCCGTCTCCCGGATCCCCGGTGCCGCGCGGCCCGTTTGTGCGATGGCCCATCCCGGGTGGCAGCATGGGACGCGTGAGCGCCCACCCGTCACCTATCGCCACCCCTCAGTGGCAGCGCTGCACGCTGAGCGTTGCTCCTGCCGAGATCGAGCGTCCCGAGTCGAGCGAGGCACCCTTCGCGGTGCCGGAGCCCGATGTCCCCTGGGTGACGCTGGTGCACAACGACCCGGTCAATCTGATGAGCTATGTGACCTACGTCTTCCAGACGTACTTCGGTTACTCCAAGGACAAGGCGCACAAGCTGATGCTCGACGTGCACCACAAGGGCCGCGCCATCGTCTCGCAGGGCACCCGCGAGGAGATGGAGCGCGATGTACAGGCGATGCACGGGTACGGCCTGTGGGCGACCCTGCAGCAGGACCGCTGATGGCCGGACAGTTCGATGCCATCCCCGGCGGCGGGGCCTCCGTGGTGCTCGATGAGGTCGAGATCGCGATCCTGCGCAGCCTCGCCGTACAGCTGCTGGAGCTGGTGGGGCCGGGGGACGAGCCGGTCGACGGCGAGGACCCGCTCGCCACGCTCTTCTCCGAGGGGCCGAGCGAGCCCCCTGCCGACCCCGCGCTGGCCCGGCTCTTCCCGGACGCCTACGGGGGGCCGGATGTGAAGCCGGACGACGAGGAGTCGCGTGCCTTCTCGGCGGAGTTCCGCCGCTACACCGAGAACGATCTGCGGGCCCGTAAGCGCGACGACGCCCTCGCCGTCATTCGCGCGCTGGATGCCCTCACCCTCGTGGGTGACGAAGGCGCCGTGCTCAAGCTGTCGCCCGAGGAGTCACAGCGTTGGATCGGCGCGCTCAACGACCTGCGGCTGGCGATCGGCACCCGGCTCGAGGTGACGGACGAGGACGACGGCGGTGAGCTCTACCGGCTGCCGGACTCCGACCCGCGCAAGCCGATGGTGATGGCGTACCTCTGGCTCGGCGGACTCCAGGAATCTCTCGTCGAGACCCTCATGCCCTGATCGTTCCCGAAGTGTTCGCTCAGAGGACACTCAAATCCGGATAACGATCCAGTCACCGAACCCGCGGTCAATCTCTTTTCTTGGGAGCTTTGTCCGCTTTTCTTTGTGGCCCGTCTCACAGTGCGTCGCCGAAACGGCGTTGCGGGCGTGATAGATCTTCACGATCTGCCGTCCGTGACGCCATCCCTGTCGCGGTCGGGAGTGCTGAGCCGGCAGACCGTCGGCGTGCAGGAACTCCATCCGGGGGGTCGGGACCCGATCCGGACAAACCGGGTCGGCATGGAGAAAGGCGCATCACTCATGACCTCAATGCAGGTCGCGCAGCACAACGACGGCGATGGGGCCGGAGGCCACCCACCGGAAGAGGGCTACCAGCGGGGGCTGGGCAGCCGCCAGGTGCAGATGATCGCCATCGGCGGCGCCATCGGCGTCGGTCTCTTCATGGGTGCCGGGGCGAACATCGCCAAGGCCGGCCCCAGCATCATCCTTATGTACGCCCTCGCGGGCGTCGTCATCTTCTTCATCATGCGAGCGCTCGGCGAGCTGCTCCTCTACCGCCCGGTGTCCGGCAGCTTCGCGGAGTACGCCCGCGAGTTCCTGGGCCCGTTCTTCGGCTATGTGACCGGCTGGACGTACTGGCTCATGTGGGTCGTCACCGGCATGGCCGAGCTCACCGCAGCCGCCATCTATATCCACTTCTGGTTCCCCGAGATCCCGCAATGGGTCAGCGCCCTGGTCTTCCTGGTGGTGCTCTTCGGCGTCAACCTGATCTCGGTGAAGATCTTCGGCGAGGTCGAGTTCTGGTTCTCGATGGTCAAGGTCACCGCGATCATCGGCATGATCGTGATCGGTCTCGGCGTGCTCACCCTGGGCTTCTCCGACGCCGGTGACACCGCCAGCACCAGCAACCTCTGGTCCCACGGCGGCATCTTCCCCGAGGGCATCGGCTCCAGCCTGATGACCCTCCAGGGCGTCATGTTCGCCTACCTGGCCGTCGAACTCGTCGGCGTCACCGCGGGCGAGTCCGAGGACCCGGAGAAGACGCTCCCCAAGGCGATCAACACCCTGCCCTGGCGCATCATCATCTTCTACGTGGGTGCCCTGACGGTCATCCTCTCCGTGGTGAAGTGGACCGAGTTCTCCGAAGGCGAGAGCCCCTTCGTCCATGCCTTCAGCGAGATCGGCATCCCGCTCGCGGGCGGCATCGTGAACTTCGTCGTGCTCACCGCCGCGCTGTCCTCCTGCAACTCCGGCATGTACTCCACCGGCCGGATGCTGCGTGACCTCGCCTCCAACAGCGAGGCCCCGAAGGCCTTCGGCAAGCTCAATGCGCGCCAGACCCCGGCGGTGGGCATCGCCGTCTCGGTCGCGCTGATGGGCGTCGGCGTGGTGCTGAACTACGTCGTCCCGGAGAAGGCCTTCGGATACGTCGTCTCGGTCGCCACCGCGGCGGGTATCTGGACGTGGATGATGATCCTCGTCAGCCACATCCTCTACCGGCGCGCGGTGAAGGCGGGCCGCCTTCAGGCCTCCTCCTTCCCGGCCCCCGGCGGGTCCGCCTTCAGCTGGGTCGCGCTGCTCTTCCTGGTCTTCGTCACCGGGCTGATCGCGTACGACTCGGAAGCCCGGGTGTCGCTGTACGTCGGCGCGGGCTGGGCGGTCGTCCTCGGCATCGGCTGGGTCCTGCTGAAGAACCGCGACACGGGGTCGGCGGCCGGGCAGACCGCGGACCGCACGCTCGTCTCGAAGTAGCGGCATCTCGCCAGACGGCCTCCGGATCTCGATCCGGGGGCCGTCTGCTTATGCTCGTCCCCATGCTCACCATCACCCAGGATCTGTTCGACCGGATCGTCGCGCACTCCCGCGCAGACCACCCCGACGAGGCGTGCGGCGTCATCGCGGGTCCGGCCGGCTCCGACCGCCCGGAGCGCTTCGTCCCGATGCTCAACGCGGCCCGCTCGCCCACGTTCTACGAGTTCGACTCGACGGATCTGCTGAAGCTCTACCGCGAGATGGACGACCGCGACGAGGAGCCCGTCGTGATCTACCACTCGCACACCGCCACCGAGGCCTACCCGTCCCGTACGGACATCTCCTACGCCAATGAGCCGGGGGCACACTACGTCCTCGTCTCCACGGCGGAGTGCGGAAACGACGAGGGGCCCGTGGAGTTCCGCTCCTTCCGGATCGTGGCGGGCGAGATCACCGAGGAAGAGGTGAAGGTGGTCACCGCGTACTGACCGGCCCGGCGGCCCTCCGGGGCCGTACCGGGGGCCATGCCCCCTCCGACGTGCCCTTCAGGCGTGCCCCATGAACGCACTCCACCCGCCGGGCCCGGGACGTGTCCAAAGCGACGTCCGCATCCTGGGACCGGATCTCGGAGCGCGGACGGGGAATCGATACGATGACCCCATGGTTGACCACGACGTGAGCGAGAAGACGCCGGGCATGCTGCTCGTAGCGCGGCTGCACGTCGACCTGTGCCGCCTCGCCAGCGCCATGTGTCCGCCCCGCAGCGCAAGCCGCACGGCCTGATCCCTGAGCCGCGGCGCACCGCACCCCCGGCACCCCCGCCTTGTCCCGCCCGCCGGCGCCGGCCGCCGCGCGCCCTCCGCCTCGCCCGCTCATCCGACAGGAGCCCCACTCATGGCCATCGAGGTCCGCATCCCGACCATTCTCCGCAGCTACACCGACGGCCAGAAGGCGGTCGACGCCAGCGGCGCCACCATCAAGGAGCTCTTCGACGACCTCGAGTCGCGGCACGCCGGAATCCACGAGCGACTTGTCGACAGTGAGGCAGGCGGCGAGCTGCGCCGCTTTGTGAACGTCTACCTCAACGACGAGGACGTCCGCTTCCTCGACGGCATCTCCACCAAGCTTGCCGACGGCGACAGCGTCACCATCCTCCCGGCCGTCGCGGGTGGCAGTCGCTGATGCGTTACGACTCCCCGCTGGCGGCGGTCGGCAACACTCCGCTGGTACGCCTGCCGCGGCTGTCCCCCACCGAGGATGTCCGGATCTGGGCCAAGCTGGAGGACCGCAATCCGACGGGTTCCGTGAAGGACCGGCCGGCCCTCCACATGATCGAACAGGCGGAGAAGGACGGCCGGTTGACGCCCGGCTGCACGATTCTCGAGCCGACGTCCGGCAACACGGGGATCTCGCTGGCGATGGCGGCCAGGCTCAAGGGCTACCGCATCGTGTGCGTCATGCCCGAGAACACCTCCTCCGAGCGCCGCGAGCTGCTCGCCATGTGGGGCGCGGACATCATCTCCTCCCCGGCGGCCGGGGGCTCCAACACGGCCGTACGGGTCGCCAAGGAGCTCTCCGCCGAGCACCCGGACTGGGTGATGCTCTACCAGTACGGCAACCCGGACAACGCGGGCGCGCACTACGCGACCACCGGCCCGGAGATCCTGGCGGACCTCCCCTCCATCACCCACTTCGTCGCGGGACTGGGGACCACCGGCACGCTGATGGGTGTCGGCCGCTTCCTGCGGGAGCACATCCCCGGCATCAAGATCGTCGCCGCCGAGCCGCGGTATGACGACCTCGTCTACGGGCTCCGGAACCTGGACGAGGGCTTCGTCCCCGAGTTGTACGACGAGTCCGTGCTCACCACGCGCTTCTCGGTGGGGTCGCAGGACGCGGTGCGCCGTACACGTGAACTCCTCCAGCAGGAGGGCATCTTCGCCGGCATCTCCACCGGCGCGGCACTGCACGCGGCGATCGGCGTCGGCCGCAAGGCGGTCAAGGCCGGGGAGCCCGCGGACATCGTCTTCGTGGTCGCGGACGGCGGCTGGAAGTACCTCTCGACGGGTGTCTACACGGCCGAGTCGACCGAGGCGGCGGTGGAGGCCCTGCACGGGCAGCTCTGGGCGTAGCCGTGTCCTCGCCGGGCGGCCCGTTCCCCGTCGGGTGCGCGCCCTCACCGGGCGGCCCGGTGAGCGGTCGGCAGGCTCACGGCACCCCGGGGACAGCGGCTGGGACAACGGCTGGGACGGCGGCTTCGCGACCGGGTCCGCGGGCCATTCGTACGGCGCCCCGAGGGCTGTTGCCGGCACCCCGTTCCCGCACGGCGGTCCGAACCCGCGTGGCATCGCCCCCCGTACCGGTGAAGTGCCGGGTGAGTTCCCCCACAACAGCGCCCTGCGGAGGAGCGACCAGCCGTTTCGCGCCTTACGCTCGATCCACCGCGCACCCCCCGGACCCGTCCCCCCGACCGCCGCCGAGGGGGACCACCCGCCTCGGAGGTTCCTGCTCAATGAAGCTCACCGTCGTCGGCTGCTCGGGGTCGTTCCCGTCCGCGGACTCGGCCTGCTCGAGCTACCTCGTCGAGGCCGACGGCTTCCGGCTGCTCCTCGACCTGGGCAACGGTGCCCTGGGCGAGCTGCAGCGTCACTGCGGTCTCTACGACCTCGACGCCGTGATCCTGAGCCATCTGCACGCCGATCACTGCATCGACATGTGCGGCTACTTCGTCGCCCGCTACTACCGGCACGACGGCGGCCGCGCCGACGCCCTGCCGGTCTACGGCCCCGAAGGCACTGAGCAGCGGCTGATCACCGCGTACGACGACGTGCCGTCCGAGAAGTCGATGAGCGAGGTCTTCGACTTCCGCACCCTGGAGCCCGGCAGCTTCCGGATCGGCCCGTTCACCGTCGTGACGGACCGGGTCTCGCACCCCATCGAGTCCTTCGGATTCCGCGTCGAGCACGGCGGCCGGTCGCTGACGTACTCCGGGGACACCGGCCCGACCGCGGTGCTGGACGGGCTGGCGGAGGGCGCCGACCTCTTCCTGTGCGAGGCGTCCTTCACCCACGGCAAGGAAGACGTGCCGGACCTGCACCTCAACGGCAGGGAGGCCGGCGAGTACGCGCAGCGGGCAGGCGCCCGGCGGCTCGTACTGACCCACATCCCGCCGTGGACCGACCCGGAGACCAATCTGCGGGACGCCGCCGAGGTCTTCGACGGCCCGGTCGAACTGGCCAGGCCGGGCGCCGTCTACGAGCTGTAGCCGGCCGTGGTCATCGGTCGTGCCACTGGTCCGGCAGATCGTGCCGGCCGGACAGGAACTCCTGGAACTTGATCTTCGCGCTGATCACCGGGTGCCGCCAGCGCTGCTCGCGATGGACCGCCCGGGCCAGCCGCTTGGGCTTGTTGCGGTACCGCCAGCGCGCCCAGGGCGCCTCCGGACGGCTCAGCCGGAACGCCCCGACGAGCAGCAGCGGGATGAAGAACAGGCCCAGCAGCCCGGTCCACACCTTGCCCTTGAGCAGGGTGATCACCGCCAGGCCCAGCTCCAGCAGCAGGAAAACGCTCAGCAGGATCCCGTTTCCGACCGAGGGGTCCGACTGGTAGTCGGACCAGTCGATCACCCCGATGGGGCGGAATCCGAGCAGCACCAGCCCACAGAGGGCGACAGCCACGAAGACCGCGTCGACCGACGTACGGCCCGCCTCCGTCCAGTAGACGTCACGCAGATGCAGGATCAGCGCGAATTCGTCGAGGACGAGCGCCGCGCCCACGCCGAAGACTCCGGCGAGAACGGACTTCACCTCAGTGGACGGGTCGGTCACCAGAATCATTGACACCCCGCTGATCAGCATGAAGACCATGCCGAACACCACGTGGTGGATATGCAGCCCGCCCGGCTTGACGTTCCGGGGCCACCACCGGACCTCGGCCCGGATCATTCGCACACTGAAGCGAATGGCGCCGAATCCGGCGATGAAGGAGCAGAGGAAGACGAAGAGCGGCAGCAGGCCGGGGTCGACGATCTCCTGCCGGAACCAGCCGCCCTGCGCCAACGTCACCACACTGAAACGCTATCCGACAGCTGGGGGAATTCCTCGGCGGGCGGCCCGCAAGCTGCCTCCCTGGAGTGTGCGCATGAGCGTCACCGTCGAGGGGACCGGGCCATCAGCCCCGGCGGGGGAGCCGCCGCAGGTTCTCCTGCACAGGATCCCCGAGGCGTTCGGGGCCTTCTTCGGAATCCTCGCCCTCTACTGCGCGATCACGGCTCTCATCCCCCCGCTGCGCCGCCTGTGCGACCGGGCCGGGGTCCCGCACATCCCCGAGGACACCCGCGGCGACATCGTCCTGGAGATGTACGAGCGGCTCGTGGAGGAGCGCACCCGACTGCCCACCTTCTACAAGGACTTCCCCACGGAGGTCTCCCCGCTCACCCGGCAGCACCGCAAGGACCCGCGGCTCGCCGAGCGCTGGGACCTGGTGGCCTTCGGTACGGAGCTGGGCACGGCGTACTCCGAACTGACCGACCCGGTCGAGCAGCGCCGCCGCCTCACCGCCCAGTCCCTGCTGGCGGCGGGCGGCGACCCGGAGGCGATGGAGCTGGACGAGGACTTCCTGGCGGCCCTGGAGTACGCGATGCCGCCGACGGGGGCCTGGGTCTCGGCGTCGACCGGCTGGTGATGTTCCTGACCGGTCTGACGATCCGCGAGACGCTGCCTTTCCCGCTGGTCCGGCGGCGCTGAGGGCGGGCGCTGAGGGTGGGCGCTGAGGGTGTGTGCGGAAAAGCCCCCGGAACGGGCGGGTTCCGGGGGCCTTCGCGCGCCGCGGGGGTCAGGCCTTGGTGAGGTCCTCGATCTCCTCCTCGGGTTCGCGGCCCGGGGTGGCGAGATTGAATTTGGTGATCGCGAAGCGGAAGAGCGCGTAGTAGACCGCGCCGAACACCAGGCCTATCGGAATGATCATCCAGGGCTTGGTGGCGAGGTTCCAGTTCAGGAAGTAATCGATGGCACCGGCCGAGAAGGTGAAGCCGGCATGCACGCCGAAGGCCCAGGTGACGGCCATCGAGAGGGCGGTCAGCACTGCGTGGATACCGTAGAGCACCGGGGCGATGAACAGGAACGAGAACTCGATCGGCTCGGTGACGCCGGTGACGAACGAAGTCAGGGCCAGCGAGATCATCATGCCGAGGACGGCCTTGCGGCGCTCGGGACGGGCGCTGTGCGCGATGGCGAGCGCGGCGGCCGGGAGGCCGAACATCATGATCGGGAAGAAGCCCGACATGTACTGCCCGGCGCTCGGGTCACCCGCGAGGAAGCGGTTCAGGTCTCCGTGGACGACATCGCCCGCGGCGTTGGTGAAGTCACCGAGCTGGAACCAGGAGACGGTGTTGACGAACTGGTGCATGCCGATCGGGATCAGTGCGCGGTTGATCAGGCCGAACACACCGGCGCCCGCGGCGCCCAGACCGGTCATCCACTCGCCGAAGGCGGTGATCGCGTCGCCGATCGGCGCCCAGCCCAGGACGACGAGGACGCCCATGGCCGTACCGACGAAGGCCATGATGATCGGTACGAGACGGCGGCCGTTGAAGAAGCCCAGCCAGTCCACCAGCCTGGTGCGGTGGTACCGCTGCCAGAGGATCGCGGTCAGCAGACCCATGACGATGCCGCCGAGGACACCCGGGTTCTGGTAGCCGGCCGCGGTGACCTCGGAGCCCTTCACCCACGCCCCGCTGAGGAAGCTGGTGGGGACGAACTCGGCGCCGTCCGGGCCCTCGACCGGGAACTGGTGGATCACGGAGTAGTAGACGAGGAAGCCCGCCACCGCGGCCAGCGCCGTGGACCCGTCCGCCTTCTTCGCGAAGCCGATCGCCACACCGATGCAGAACAGCAGCGGCAGGGCGAGCGAGGAGTCCAGCAGCGCGCTGCCGGCTCCGGCGAAGACCTTCGCCACGCCGTCCCAGGCGAGGCCGTCCTTGCCGAAGACATCCGGCTGGCCGAGGCGGAGGAGAATGCCGGCCGCCGGGAGGACGGCAATCGGCAGCTGGAGGCTGCGGCCGACCTTCTGCAGGCCCTGGAACAGGCCGGCGCCCCGCTTCTTGGCGGGCGCCGCGTTCGCGGTCGTCGTACTCATGGGGGTTCCTTCGGGAGCGCGTTCGGGCCTGCGGACGGGGCCCGGGGACAGAGAGGCACTCCACCTTGTGGTCTACACCACTCAGTGGTTTAGACCTGTTGTAGCACGGTGAGGGCCGACTGAGGAACCCATCTGAGCCTGCCTGCGGATCACAACTCCGCACACCCATGAAACGGCACGCGAAGGCCCCCGGACGCGGTGCTCCGAGGGCCTCCCCCAGCGGCCGGGGCGCGAATCCCGGAATGCCCGGACTACTTGACGATCTCCTTCTCGATCTCCTCCTCCGGCTCCTCCGGTTCGCGCCCAGGTGTCTGGATGTCGAACGCGGTGATGGCGAAGCGGAAGACCACGTAGTAGACCACCGCGAAGCATGCGCCGATCGGAACGATCAGCCAGGGCTTCGTATCCAGATGCCAGTTGACGACATAGTCGATCAAGCCCGCCGAGAAGCTGAATCCGGCGTGCACACCGAGCGACCAGGTGATCGCCAACGATGCGCCGGTGAGCAGTGCGTGCACCCCGTACAGCAGCGGAGCCGCGAAGAGGAAGGAGAACTCCAGTGGCTCCGTGACCCCCGTGACGAACGAGGTCAGGCCGACCGAGAACATCATCCCGGCCACGGCCTTGCGCCGCTCCGGGCGGGCACAGTGCGCGATGGCCAGCGCCGCCGCCGGGAGGCCGAACATCATGATCGGGAAGAACCCGGACATGAACTGGCCCGCGCTCGGGTCCTCCGCGAAGAAGCGCGTCAGATCCCCCTGCACCGTCTTCCCGTCCGGAGCGGTGAACTCGCCCGCCTGGAACCAGAAGAAGGTGTTCAGGAACTGGTGCATCCCGATCGGGATCAGCAGCCGGTTCACCACGCCGAAGATCCCCGCGCCGAACGAGCCCATACCGATCAGCTGCTTCCCGAACGAGGTCAGCGCATCGCCCACCGGCTCCCACAGCAGACCGAAGACCACGCCCAGAATCGCGCACAGGAATGCCATGATGATCGGCACCAGCCGGCGGCCGTTGAAGAAACCGAGCCAGTCCACCAGTTTCGTACGGTGATAGCGCTGCCAGACGACGGCCGTCAGCAGGCCGATGATGATGCCGCCGAGCACGCCCGGATTCTGTGGGACACCCTCCGGCTCCGCGGCCGTGACCGAGCCGCCCACCGGATAGGCCGTCAGTACGCTGTGATAGACGAGGAAACCCGCCACCGCGGCCAGTGCCGTCGAACCGTCAGCCTTCCGCGCGAAGCCGATCGCCGCACCGATGGCGAACAGCAGCGGCAGCCCGAGGTTGTTGTCGAGCAGCGCCGTACCGCCCTTGGTGAGAACCATCGCCGTCTTGGTCCAGAAGTCGCCCCCGAGGTAGGCGGAGAAGAGATTGCCCAGACTGACCAGCAGACCGGCGGCCGGCAGTACGGCGATGGGCAGTTGGAGGGACCGCCCCATCTTCTGCAGGCCCTGGAAGAGGGCTGACGTCCAATTCTTCAGCGGTGGCTGCTGCGCCGCCGTACCTGCGTCGGAACTCATCGGCGTCCTCCCGGTGGCTGCCGGTTTGGCGGGCGCGGAAAACTGGTGTAGACCAGTTCTCGGCGCGGCTTGGCACCGCACCCGCGGGCGCCCGACCGTGTCGCTATCATTCGCCAGATAGTCGACATATGCCCGCGAAAATGGGCCAATCGTGCATTACCGTTTCGAACCGTCGGCGACCTCGCCGAAGCCCCGAACACGCAGGAGTGGGACATGGCCACCAAGGCTGAGAAGATCGTCGCCGGGCTCGGCGGGCTGGAGAACATCGTCGAGATCGAAGGCTGCATCACCCGCCTCCGCACCGAGGTCGAGGACGCCTCCCTCGTCGACGAGACCGCGCTCAAAGCCGCCGGCGCACACGGTGTCGTCAAGATGGGCAATGCCATCCAGGTCGTCATCGGCACCGACGCGGACCCGATCGCCGCCGACATCGAAGACATGATGTGACCCATTGCACAAACTGGGCGGCCGAGTCCTGACCCGCTGCACTGCTGCCACGCAGCCCTGCCGGCCCGCTGGACTGCCGAGCGCCTGCACTGCGAAGGCACCGAGCAGCACGACCCCAGCCACCCCGGGCCCGGTTCCGCCACCCCCGCCCCCGGCCGCTGATATGACGGTCGGAACGGGGCCCCCGGCGCAGCCGATAGGGTCGTCCCCATGTCCCGTATCGACGGTCGGACCCCCGACCAGCTGCGCCCCGTCACCATCGAGCGCGGATGGAGCAAGCACGCCGAAGGCTCCGTCCTCATCTCCTTCGGCGACACCAAGGTCTTCTGCACCGCCAGCGTCACCGAAGGCGTGCCGCGCTGGCGCAAGGGCAGCGGCGAAGGCTGGGTCACCGCCGAATACTCGATGCTGCCCCGCTCCACCAACACCCGCGGCGACCGCGAGTCCGTACGAGGCAAAATCGGCGGCCGCACCCACGAGATCTCCCGGCTCATCGGCCGCTCGCTCCGCGCCGTGATCGACTACAAGGCCCTCGGCGAGAACACCATCGTCCTCGACTGCGACGTCCTCCAGGCCGACGGCGGCACCCGCACCGCCGCCATCACCGGCGCGTACGTCGCCCTCGCCGACGCCATCTCCTGGGCCCAGGCCAAGAAGCTCGTCAAGCACGGCCGCAAGCCGCTCACCGGCACCGTCTCGGCCGTCAGCGTCGGCATCGTCGACGGCGCCCCGCTCCTCGACCTCTGCTACGAGGAGGACGTCCGCGCCGAGACCGACATGAACGTCGTCTGCACCGGCGACGGCCGCTTCGTCGAGGTCCAGGGAACGGCGGAGGGCGAGCCCTTCGCCCGCAAGGAGCTGAGCGCCCTGCTGGACCTCGCCGTCGCGGGCTGCGCCCAGCTCGAATCCGCCCAGCTCGAAGCGCTGGCCAAGACGCTCTAGCCGAGCCCCGGCTATGCATAGCCGAGCCCCGGCCGACGCGTCAGCCGAGCCCCGGCCGACACCGTCCGGCAACCGCCGGGCAGCGTTTGCGCGTTCTCATAGGCATGGGCGTACGGGACATCCGTCCGCCCGCCCGAAACCAGGGAGGAACCGTTCCATGGCCCTGCGCCACCGAAGCCGTCCGAATCACCGCACCACCGCCCTCGCCGCCGTGACCCTCATGGCGCTCGCCGTACCGGCAGTCGCCGGCTGCGGCGCCATCGACAAGGCACTGGACTGCGCCCAGACCGCGGTCACGATCTCCAACAGCGCCGAGGACCTCAGCCGCGCCGCCTCGGACGCTGCCGAGAATCCCGCGGAGGCCCAGCAGGCCCTGGACCAGATCGACAAGAACCTCGACGACCTCGGTGACAAGACCGACAACACCGACATCAACAAGGCCGTGAACGATCTGAACCAGGGTGTGCAGGACGCCCGCGAGGCGATCAACCAGGGCAAGAACCCGGACGTCACTCCCGTCACGGAAGCGGCCTCCGAACTGTCAAAGGTCTGCAGCCCCTGACAATCCCGCGGCCCGGGCGGCGATAATCGGCTCCATGCAGCGTCTGATCCTCGCCACCCGCAATGCCAACAAGGTCACCGAACTCCGCGCCATCCTGGCGGGGGCCGGCCTGTCCGTCGAACTCGTCGGCGCCGACGAGTACCCCGACATCCCGGACGTACCGGAAACCGGCGTCACATTCGCCGAGAACGCGCTCCTGAAGGCCCACGCCCTGGCCCGGGCCACCGGCCTTCCGGCGGTGGCCGACGACTCCGGCCTGTGCGTGGACGTCCTGGGCGGCGCACCCGGCATCTTCTCCGCCCGCTGGGCGGGGAAGCACGGCGACGACAAGGCCAACCTCGAGCTGCTCCTCGCCCAGCTCGCCGAGATCGGCGACGAACACCGAGGCGCCTGCTTCGCCTGCGCGGCGGCCCTGGCGCTCCCGGACGGCACGGAGCAGGTGGTCGAGGGCCGCCTCCACGGCACCCTCCGCCACGCTCCCGTGGGGGAGGGCGGCTTCGGCTACGACCCGATCCTCCAGCCCGAGGGGGAGACCCGCACCTGCGCGGAGCTGCCGCCGGGCGAGAAGAACGCGATCAGCCACCGAGGCAAGGCTTTCCGCGCCCTGGCCCCCGTGATCCGCGATCTCCTGGGCTGACCGCGCGCTCTGCCACCTGAAGACGGAGAAGCGGCCTGCGGCTCGTGGACGAGTCGCAGGCCGCTTTTCGTTTCGGTGCGGCGGAAGGGATTCGAACCCTCAAACCCTGTCACGGGTCACTGGACCTAAACCAGCTGTGTCACCTCTGCACCACCGCCGCTAGCCGCCAGCCATGGTAGCGGGCTGGCGACAGACGTGGCACGTGGATGGACGCCGTTTGGTGGCTCAGCGTTTGTTCCTGCGGTTACGGCACCAGGTACTGGTGATCGCATGGCAGTTTGGGCAGAGATAGCGCAGGTTCTCCGGACGGTTGTCCAGCCAGTCACCATTGATGTGGTCGATCTGTAGCGTGATCGGCTGCCCGTGCCACGTGCCGGGGTTGTCGCAGCGAACGCAGTGGTAGGGCACGCCGATCTCAGCGAGGGCGCGATGCAACCGGTCACGGTTGACACGTGGCGATCCTTCGGAGCGTACACGGAGTACCTCATGGGCGATCGGCTTCGGCGCTGCGGCCCGTGTCGTACGTCTGCTCCTCCGCTTGAATCGCGACGTGTCCAGCCCGAGTTGGAGAGTGCGACGCTGAACTCGGCGGTGGTTCACGTCATTTACAGGAAGCCCCAGAGCCCGCATGACGTCGGCATAACTGGTGGCGTGGGAGACCGCTTCACGGAGCTGATCCTCAGGGATGGTGAGCTGCACGTGCCTGAAATGAGTGACGTCCACCTTCAACTCGCTGACCATGCGTCGGAGTACAGCGCGTGACCTGCCGTCGTCAGGTACGCCAAGGATGCGTGCCATGCTCCGAATGCTGTCTGCGGAAGCGGCGGCTGCTGCGAGTTCCTCCCGCGTGAAGGGCAGATCGAGTTGTGGTCGATTCAAGCCTGGGAAGTGACTGACGTCGATTCCAGCGGCTGCAATGCGACGTCGGATGTGAGAAAGCGTCCCGGTCGCAGGCTTTGCGCCAAGTTTGGTCACGACTTCGCGCAGCGTCGTGGACGAGGCAACAGCTCTTGCTATCGCTTCGTCGGAGTATTTGCGCCACGGGCTCTGCTGTTTGAAGTGACGCGTATCGATGCCGTACTCGACAACCATCCGCTGAAGAACCCGTCGTCTCCAGCCGGTGGGATGGACGCTCAGCGCGCGCATGAGATCGGCCCAGGTTGACGATTTGGCCACAGCCTTGGCGAGTACGTCGCGCGGATACGCGCTGACCGGCATGAATGCCCCCTGATCGAATGATCGAACGTCTGCAACAGTCTCGAACCTCTTAACGATGGAGTGATCGGAGGGTTACTTCGTGTGAGCGATCGGAGGCCGAAGAAGGCCCCTCGCCCGGCGGGCGAGGGGCCTTGGTGGGCGGAGTGGAGTCGTCAGATGCCGAGGTCCTTGATCAGTTTGGCTACGTGGCCGGTGGCCTTGACGTTGTGGAGGGCGTGTTCGACCTTGCCCTGTTCGTCGACGATCACCGTGGACCGGATGACGCCGGTGACGGTCTTGCCGTAGAGCTTCTTCTCGCCGAAGGCGCCGTACGCCTCGAGGACCTTCTTCTCCGGGTCGCCGACGAGGGTGACCTTGAGGTCCTCCTTGTCCCGGAACTTCGCGAGCTTCTCGGGCTTGTCGGGGGAGACGCCGATGACGTCGTAGCCCGCCCCGGCCAGCAGCTCCAGGTTGTCGGTGAAGTCGCAGGCCTGCTTGGTGCAGCCGGGGGTGAGGGCCGCCGGGTAGAAGTAGACGATGACCTTGCGGCCGGCGTGGTCGGCGAGCGAGACCTCGTTGCCGTCGGCGTCGGGCAGGGTGAACGCCGGGGCGGTGTCGCCCGGCTGCAGTCGCTCGCTCATGGCTCTGGCTCTCCTCGTCGGATGCGGTTCCTGGAGGAGAGATTAGTCCGCGGAGATGGGGGTGCCATGGGGCGCCTCCCCGGGGGAGCTGACAGACTGTTCACCGACCAGTGAAGACGACGACGGAGGCAGCGCGGTGTCGGAAGACAGGACCCCGGCGCAGATCGAGGCGGATATCGCCCGCAGGCGTCAGGAGCTCGCCGTGACGCTCGACGAGATCGCGGTGCGGGTGCACCCGCGGACGATCGTGGGCGACGCGAAGGCGAGGGCTGCCTCGGCGGTGGACCGGACGGCGGGCAGGGCGTATGTGGCCGCGAACCGCGCGGTGACCGACGTCCGCGGCAAGCTGGTCTCCCCGGACGGGCAGCCGCGTATGGACCGGATAGTGCCGGTGGCGCTGGCCGCCGTGGCCGTGGTGGGCCTGCTCGCCTTCACCACGCGGCGCCGCCGGCTCTAGAGACCGGCCCACCAAGCGGGCGGGCCCGTGGATCCGGGCCCTGGGGCCCCCTGCCCGGGCGTCGGAAGGTACGGTCTTGGCGTGAGCACGAACGCGACGACCCACGACAAGCTGCCCATCCGGATGCTGCACGACCGCGTGCTGGTCCGTACCGACATCCCCGAGGGTGAGCGCCGTTCCACCGGCGGCATCGTCATCCCCGCCACGGCGGCGGTCGGCCGTCGGCTGGCCTGGGCCGAGGTGGTCGCGGTCGGGCAGAACGTGCGGACGGTGGAGCCGGGGGACCGGGTGCTGTACGACCCGGAGGACCGGGCCGAGGTCGAGGTCCGCGGGGTTGCGTACATCCTGATGCGGGAGAGGGACCTGCACGCGGTCGCGGCCGAGCGGCTGGAGGGTTCCGAGGACTCGACGGGGCTGTACCTGTAGACCGGGGGTCCTGCCCTCAGCCCGCGGGCTGAACCCGCAGAGCCAGCGTCGGCGGCCGCCGCGGCGTCAGCGTCGGCGGCATCCGCAGCGGTCTCCCTCGGCATCCGTCCCGTCTCCGGTGCTGCTCTAGAAGCTGCTCGGGAAGAAGGCGTCCTCCTCCTGTGTGGTGACCGGTGAGCTGGGGACTTCCGTCGGTTCCGTGGTGGGGGCGCTCGTGGGCGGCGTCGTCGGGAAGTCCGTGGGCGGCACGAACGTCGGCGGCGCCGTGGACGGCGTCTCCTCGGACGGTGTGAGGGAGTCGGACGGCTCCTCGGAGGAGGGGATCTCCTCGGGGAGGGTCGGCTCCACGGCACCGCTCTCCAGCTCGAGGTCGAACGACTGCTCAGGGCTGCCCTCGAGGGCAGCCGCCGTGTACTGGCCCCAGATCTGCGCCGGGTAGCCGCCGCCGTTGATACGGGGCAGGCCGGTGGCTCCGTAGAGCGGCTTCTGCACCCCGCTGTCGGGATCCTGGCCCATCACCGCGACGACGGTGGCCAGATCCGGTGTGTAGCCGGCGAACCAGGCGGCCTTGTCCTCCTCCGCGGTGCCGGTCTTGCCCGCGGCTTCGCGGCCCGCCGACTGGGCGGCGGTTCCGGTCCCGCCCTCGACCACGCTCTGGAGGATCGAGGTGGTCGTGTCGGCGGCCTCGCGCGGGACGGCCTGCTTGCTGTTCAGTTTCGGCAGCGCGGTGTCCTGGCCACCCTTGGTGACCTTCTGGACGAGGGCGTACGTGCCGTGCTTGCCGTGGTTGGCCAGGGTCGCGTACGCCTCGGTCATGTCGAGGACGCTGGCGTTGACGACACCGAGGGCGACGGACTGCTGGGCGCCCCTCAGCCCCGGTGCGTCCTTCGGGACGCCGAGCTGGACGGCGGTCTCCTTCACCGCCTCCGGGCCGACGTCCTCGCCCATCTGCGCGTAGACGGCGTTGACGGACAGGTCGGTCGCGGTGGCGACGGTGATGTCGCCGTAACTGCGGTCGTCCTCGTTCGCCGGGTCGTAGCCCGTCGGCCCGTCCGGTCCCTGCACCATGCGCTTGTTGGTGCCGTCGTAGACGGTGTTCGGGGTGATCTTCTCGCCGTCCTGGGTGGTGGAGTCGTTCTGGACGGCCGAGGTGAAGACGAAGGGCTTGAACGTGGAGCCGACCTGGTAGTCGCGGCGGGTGGCGTTGTTGACGTACTGCTTGGTGTAGTCGATGCCGCCGTACATGGCGACGACCTTGCCGGTGGCGGGGTCGATCGAGGCGCCGCCGGCCCGGACATACCGGTCGACCTTGCGGGAGTCGCTCAGCTTGCTCATGAGCTGCTCCTTCACCGCGCCTGCCAGGGCGTTCTGCTTGCTCTTCTGGAGGGTGGTGGTGATGCGGTAGCCGCCGGCCCGGAGGGTGTCCTCATCGATGATCCCGTGGTCGGCCAGATAGGCGTTGACCGCCTCGACGAGATAGCCGCGCTGGCCGGACATGCCGGACGGGACCTTGCTCCTGCCGGGGGGCGGGAACTTCATCGCGGAGCGCTGGGTCTGCTCGAGCCAGCCCTCCTTGACCATGCCGTCGAGCACGTAGTTCCAGCGCTGGAGGGCCTTGCTCCGGTTCTCCGGGTGGGCCACGACGTCATAGGCGCTGGGGGCGTTGACCAGCGCGGCGAGGTACGCGCCCTCGGCGGTGCCGAGATCGTCGGAGTCCTTGCCGTAGTAGGCCTGGGCGGCGGCCTGGATGCCGTAGGCGTTGCGTCCGAAGTAGCTGGTGTTCAGATAGCCGGTGAGGATGTCGTCCTTGGTCTGCTCGCTGTCGAGTTTGATCGCGATGAAGAACTCCTTCACCTTGCGGGTGACGGTCTGCTCCTGCGCCAGGTAGTAGTTCTTGACGTACTGCTGGGTGATGGTCGAGCCGGACTGCTTGCCCTTGCCGGTGACGGTGTTCCAGGCCGCGCGGAGCATCGCTTTGGGGTCGATCGCGGACTCGGAGTAGAAGTCGCGGTCCTCGGCGGAGAGCACGGCGTGCTGAACGGTCTTGGGGACCTGGCTGAGGGGGACGTTCTCGCGGTTGATCTCGCCGTCGCGGGCGAGCTGGGACCCGTCCGCGTAGAGGTAGACATTGCTCTGCTTGAGGGCGGCGGAATTGGCCGCCGGGATGTCGACCAGCATGTATCCGGCGACGAAGCCACCTGTGAGGAGCAGCAGGATCAGCAGCGCTCCGCCGAGGACCGTGCGCCAGGTGGGGATGACCCGGCGCAGCCCGGTGCGCCGGGGGTGCGGTGGTGGGGCGTCCCTCCGTGCCCAGCCCGGAGCAGTGGCCCCCCGGTTGGTCTGGTGCTGCGGAACGTCGCTCATGTACTTAGGGACTCCTCGGCCACCGCCCCGGGTTGCGCCGCGGCGGGGTGTCGTGGGCGTTCGTGTCGGGCGATTCGCGTCGTACGCCCCGTAAGGAACTGTCGCATCAACGGACCTGTACGGGATCGGTGGCGCGCACTTGTGACGGCTCTGTGACAGGCCTCTCGGCCTTTCGAAACCACCCCATCGCGTGATAGTCGATGGCACAGTGTCCGCCGCCTGACGTAGGCTCCTGGGCTTCCGGAGCGAGCGGCGGGGGCGGGACGCGATGCGGTTGTACGTTGCCGTGGCGGTGAGCGGTTTCCGGCGTTATGCGACGTACCGGGTGGCCACCGCGGCGGGCGTGTTCACGAATACTGTGTTCGGTTTCATCATGGCCTACACCTACACGGCGCTGTGGGATGAGAGGCCGCGGCTGGGCGGCTACGACCTGCCGGAGGCGCTCACCTATGTGTGGCTGGGGCAGGCGCTGTTGATGACGTCGGCGATGATGGGCGGCGGCTTCTCGGACGAGCTGGTGGAGCGGATCCGTACCGGGGACGTGGCGATCGACCTGTACCGGCCGGCGGATCTGCAGCTGTGGTGGCTCTCGGCCGATCTGGGGCGGGCGGCGTTCCATCTGCTGGGGCGCGGGATTCTGCCGATGGTGTTCGGCGCGTTCGCCTTTGAACTCCTGTTGCCCGCCGATCCGCTGGTGTGGTTCGCGTTCCTGCTGTCGGTGGCGCTCGGTGTGGTGGTGAGCTTCGCGATCCGCTATCTCGTGGTGCTGACCGCGTTCTGGCTGATGGACGGCAGCGGTGTGGCCCAGGTCGCCAATCTCACGTGCGTGTTCTTCTCGGGGATGCTGCTGCCGTTGCCGCTGTTCCCGGGGCTGCTGGGCGAGTTGGCGCGGGTGCTGCCGTGGTCGGCGCTGTTACAGGTGCCGGCGGATGTGTTTCTCGGCAGGCACACGGGGTGGGGGCTGGTGCGGGCTTTCGGGTTCCAGGCGGCGTGGGCGGTGGCGCTGCTCGGGGCCGGGCGGGCGTTGCAGTCGGTGGCCACCAGGAAGGTGGTGGTTCAGGGTGGCTGAGGCGGGAGGTGGTGAGGCGCGAGGTGAGGTTCGGGGTGGTGAGGCGGGAGGCGGGCTGAGGCGCGCGGTGGTTGAGGACGGTCCGCTGGTGACCGGGGTGCGGGCGTACGGCCTGATCGTCGCGATGTGGATGCGGTCGACGATGACCTACCGGGCGTCGTTCGCCATGACGGCGCTGGGGAACTTCGCGGCGACAGGTCTGGACTTCGTGGCGATCATGCTGATGTTCTCCCATGTCACGGTCCTGGGCGGTTTCACGCTGCCCGAGGTGGCGTTCCTCTACAGCACGGCGGGGGTGGCGTTCGGTCTGGCGGATCTGGTGATGGGCAGCATGGACCGGCTGGGGCGGCGGGTTCGGGACGGGACGCTGGACACGCTGCTCGTACGGCCCGCGCCGGTGCTGGCGCAGGTGGCCGCCGACCGGTTCGCGCTGCGCCGGCTGGGGCGTATCACCCAGGGGCTGCTGGTGCTGGGCTGGGCGCTGACGCAACTGCAGGTGGTGTGGACGCCACTGAAGGTGCTGATGGTGCCGGTGATGCTGCTGAGCGGTGCGGCGATTTTCGCGTCGGTGTTCGTGGCGGGGGCGGCGTTCCAGTTCTGGGCGCAGGACGCGTCGGAGGTGCAGAACTCCTTCACCTACGGCGGGAACACGCTGTTGCAGTATCCGCCGACGCTCTTCGGCAAGGAGCTGCTGCGCGGGGTGACGTTCGTCGTGCCGATCGCCTTCGTCAACTGGCTGCCCGCGCTCCATGTGCTGGGCAGGGAGGACCCGCTGGGGCTGCCCGGCTGGCTCGATTTCGCCCCGCCGCTGGTCGCGGTGGGCTGCTGCGCGCTGGCGGGGGCCGCGTGGCGGGCGGGACTGCGTTCGTACCAGAGCACGGGGAGTTGAGGAGCGGTGGACGGTTTCATCGAGCTGGACGCGGTCGAGAAGGTCTTCGTAGTACGGCGGAAGGCGGGGCTCCTGCGCCGTACCAAGCACGAGGTGCGGGCGGTGGACGGTCTGACGTTCAGCGTGCCGCGCGGCGAGATGGTCGGCTACATCGGGCCGAACGGCGCGGGCAAGTCCACGACGATCAAGATGTTGACCGGGATCCTGGTGCCCAGCGGTGGCCGGTTGCGGGTGGCGGGCATCGATCCGGCGCGGGAGCGTACGCGTCTGGCGCGCCGGATCGGCGTGGTTTTCGGCCAGCGGACCACGCTGTGGTGGGATTTGCCGCTGCGCGACAGTTACGCCCTGGTGCGCCGGATGTACCGGATTCCCGACGACCGTTACCGCGCCAACCTGGAGCGCTGTGTCGAGCTTCTGGACCTGGGCAAGCTGCTGGACACGCCGGTCCGGCAGCTCTCGCTCGGCCAGCGGATGCGTGGCGACATCGCGGCCGCTCTGCTGCACGACCCCGAGGTGCTCTATCTCGACGAGCCGACGATCGGGCTGGATGTGGTGAGCAAGGCGAAGGTGCGCGGCTTTCTGCGGGACATCAACGCCGAGCGCGGCACGACGGTGTTGCTGACCACCCACGACCTGACCGATATCGAGCAGCTGTGCCGGCGCGTGATGGTGATCGACCATGGGCGGCTGATGTACGACGGGGGTCTCGACGGGCTGCATGCGGTGGGGGAGAGCGAGCGGACGCTGGTCGTCGATCTGGAGCGGGAGCTGCCGCCGATCTCCGGGGTGCCGGGGGTGCGGACGGTGAAGGTGGACGGGCCGCGGCAGTGGCTGGCCTTTCCTGCGACGCAGAGCGCGGCGCCGGTGGTCGCAGCGGTGGCCGCGGACTATCCGCTGGTGGATCTGTCGGTGCGGGAACCGGCGATCGAGGAGGTCATCGCCAAGATGTACGTGGACGGATCGGTGGTGTGAGGGGTCGGTCCGCGCTGTGAGGAACGGTCCGGGCTGCGTAGGGTGTTGTTCATGAGCGAACGCCCTGAACTGCCCGAGTTGCGGGCCTCCGACGCCGATCGCGAGCGGGTGGCCGAGGTGTTGCGCGAGGCCGTCGCGGAGGGCCGGCTGGACATGGAGGAGTTCGACGAGCGACTCGGGCACGCGTACAGGGCCCGTACGTACGCCGAGCTCGAGCCGCTGACCCGGGACCTTCCGGCCGCGGGCGCCGCAGCGCCCGTGGCGGCCCCCTCGGGCGAGCCCGCCGGCCGTACCTCCTGGGCGGCCAGGATCGGCGGCCGCGGTACGTCGAGCACCGCGATCGCGGTGATGGGCGGCTTCCAGCGCAAAGGGAAGTGGACTGTGCCCCGCCGCTTCACTGCCTTCGCGTTCTGGGGCGGCGGCGGGATCGACCTGCGGGAGGCGCGGTTCGCGGAGCGGGAGGTCGTGATCCGCTGCTTCGCGCTGATGGGCGGCATGCATGTCATCGTCCCGCCCGGCGTGGAGGTCGAGGTGCGGGGCACGGGGATCATGGGCGGCTTCGACCACACCGCGAGCGGCGACGGCGATCCCGGCGCGCCGCGGGTCGTGGTCACCGGCTTCGCGTTCTGGGGCGGGGTGGGCACGGAGCGCAAGCGCGTCAAGGGGGACGACCGGCAGCGGCTGGAGGGGCAGGAACAGCGCAAGTCCCTGGAGTGAGGCTCTTCTCCGCAGTCCGGAGTGAGGGGCGATTCCCCGGAGCCCGGGGTGACGGCCGATTTCCCGGAGCCCAGGGTGACGGCCGCTCCCGGGGTGAAGCGCTGGGCCCGCGGGACAGGGCGGCGGGGCACGGCGGCGGGAAGGGCTGGACGGGCCGGATGGGCTGTGTGGGCCGGAAAGGCTGTGTGGGCCGGACGGGTTGTGTGGGCTGGACGGGCCGGACGGGCTGTGTGGGCCCCCGGCGTGATACGCGGGGGCCCGCTGACCCGACGGCCGACGCCGTCAGCCGTCGGCGTCGGCCTCAGAGCGCGGCCGGGGCGGAGCCCTTCAGATGCGCCAGGTTCAGCGCCATCGCCATCGCCCGGTAGCCGTCGTCGCTCGGGTGCAGATGGTCGCCCGAGTCGTAGCGCGGAAGGAGCCGCTGCGGGGCGGCGGGGTCGCGCAGCGCCTGGTCGAAGTCCACGACGTCGTCGAACACCTGACCGGCTCGGATCTCGGCGTTGACCTGCTCCCGTACGGCATTGAGTCCCGGCGTGAAGCCGCGGTGGCCACCGAAGGGCAGCAGTGTGCCGCCGACGACCCGCATCCCGCGCGCGTGCGACTGCTGCACGAGTCGGCGCAGTCCGTCGGTGATCTTCTGCGGGTCGGTCACGTGCGGGGTGCGCAGGATGTCGTTCACGCCCATCTCGATGACGACGGCCTTCGCTCCCGTGCGGGTGATGACGTCGCGCTCGACGCGGCTGAGGGCGCTGGGGTTGTCCGGTGGAAACCGGAATCCGTCGCTGAGTACGCGGTTGCCGCTGATGCCCTGGTTGAGCACCCCGTAGCTGGGCGCGCCCGGTTCGGTGCGCAGCCGCTCGGCCAGGAAGTCGGTCCAGCGGCGGTTGGCCCCGGCGGTGGAGGTGATGCCGTCGGTGATCGAGTCGCCGAGTACGACGACCGCGCCCCGTGCCTCGCTGGTGAGGACGTCGACGGCGGTGACGTACCGCCAGGACGGGGTCTGCTCGGTGAACGTGGTGCCGGCCGTGTCCTCCGCCCGGTCGCCGCGGGCCAGGTAGGACGTCTGCCGGGCGTGCGGGTGGTAGGTGACCGGTCCGGACGGGGTCGGGGAGTAGGTGGTGATCAGCAGGTCCGCCGCGGCGGGGACGTCCAGCCGGGCCGGGTCGCTGACGACGGACTGCCCGCTGGGAATCGTCACCCCCGGATTGCCCGAGAAGGTCAGCCGGCGCATCGTGCCGGCCGCGGCGGTGGGGTTGCTGGGCGCGGCGGCGACGGCGAGCGAGGCGTGGGAGATGGTCAGCGGGCCGCTGCCGTAGAGGTTGGAGAGCTGGATGCGGGCGCCGCTGCCGCCGATGCTGGTGCGGACCACGTTGCGGATGGACATGCCCGCGTAGCCGTCCGGAGTGTTGGGCTCGGCCGCGGCGGGCGAGGTGGCCCAGGTGCCGACCCAGTTGCCCGCGGAGGCGGGCGCGGCGGAGTCACGGCGCTTGCTGGTGGTCGCGCTCATGCCCTCCTCGCTGTCGCCGATCCCGACGAAGATCGCGGTGGAGATGAGGACCACGACTGCCGCGAGTGCGGCGAGCCAGGCAAGGTGCTTGCCTGAGATGCGAGCGTGGCGCATGGCCATGCGCGGTGTGTCTCCTCGGACAGGGGAGCCCCAGGCTCCGGTTCGGCAGGTTGTGACATCCGGTCGGCGGCGGCTGCGGTGGCGCGGCCCGACGGGGCTACAACATGATCCCACGATCGGAGGTCCGCCCGGCGGCGGGGCCGGGTTCCGGCCTCGCCCACACAGACGCAGGGAACTCCTGGTCCGTTCCAGTAGTAAGCCAGTTAGTGCGTCACAGGGGAACACTGCACAGGGAAAGGCTCGAACGGTTCGACCGGATGGAGCGGATGATCGCGGATGAACGCGGATGAACCGGGTACGGCCCCTGGGGCCGGAGGAGTGAAGACCGCCGCCGGAGGTCCCCAGTCCGGCACAGGGGTGCCGAGCGTCCCGCGCGGCGCCTTCATCTACAGCGCCGCGGACGAGGAGAAGCGCCGCGGTGTGCGCCGTATGAAGACCTTCGCCACCGCGCTGCTGCTTCTGGTGGCCGTGGTCTACGTGCTGGCCAAAGGGGCGCAGTCCACGGGGGCCGGGGCCTGGGCGGGCTATGTGGCCGCCGCGGCCGAGGCGGGCATGGTCGGCGCGCTGGCCGACTGGTTCGCCGTGACGGCGCTGTTCCGCCGCCCGCTGGGCCTGCCCATCCCGCACACCGCGATCATCCCCACGAAGAAGGACACGCTGGGCCGGACCCTGGGCGATTTCGTCGGTGAGAACTTTCTCTCCTCGGATGTCGTACGGGAGCGGCTGCGGGCGGTCGGCATCGGCAGCCGGCTGGGCGGCTGGCTCGCCGAACCGGCGAACGCCGACCGTGTGACGGCCGAGCTGTCCACGGCGCTGCGCGGTGCCCTGACGGTGCTTCGTGACTCCGACGTCCAAGCGGTCGTCGGTGAGGCGATCACCCGTCGCGCGGACGCCCAGGAGGTCGCGCCGGGCATCGGCAAGATGCTGGAGAGGCTCGTCTCGGACGGTGGGCACCGCAAGGTCGTCGACCTGGTGTGCGTACGGGCCCACGACTGGCTGGTGCTGCACGGGGAATCGGTGATGGAGGCCGTGACGGGCGGTGCCCCGGGCTGGACGCCGCGCTTCGTGGACAAGAGGGTCGGGGAGCGCGTCTACAAGGAGTTGGTGCGCTTCGCGAGCGAGATGCGCGATATGCCCGACCATCCGGCGCGTGGGGCCATCGACCGTTTTTTGGCGGATTTCGCGGGTGATCTCCAGTCGGACACGGACACGCGGGCGCGCGTGGAGCAGCTGAAGGGGGAGGTGCTGGGGCGGCGCGAGGTGCAGGAACTGATCGCCTCCACCTGGGGCTCGGTGCGCGCGATGGTCGTGGCGGCGGCGGAGGACGAGCGCAGCGAGCTGCGGTTGCGGACGCGGACCGGGCTGCTGTCGCTGGGCGCGCGGCTGGCGTCGGACGACCGGTTGCAGGAGAAGGTGGACGGCTGGCTGGAGGACGCGGCCGTCCATGTCGTGACGACGTACCGGGACGAGATCACGTCGCTGATCACGGACACGGTGGCGGGCTGGGACGCGGAGCACACGTCCCGGAAGATCGAGGCGCACATCGGCCGGGATCTGCAGTTCATCAGGATCAACGGCACGGTGGTGGGCGCGCTCGCCGGACTCGTGATCTTCATGGTGTCGCGGGCGTTGGGGGCGTAGCCGGCGCCTGCCGTACGGGCATCGGGTGGTGGTGTCGGCGGCGTGAGCCGTACGGCGAGGGGGTCCGGCGTAGGGCTGGTGGCCGTACGGCTACTGGGTCCGGGTGCCGGGCTGGTGGCCGTACGGCTACAGAGTCCGGGCGCGTGCGGCCTGACGGGACGGCGAAGGGCCGGCGAGGGGCTGGGCCGGCGAGGGGCCCGGCGACGGGCCTGCCGCCGGGAGATGCCGTGATGGCACATCCCCCGGCGGCTGCCGCCAGGGCCGCCGTCAGACCTTCGCCAGGGCTGCCGCTCCGTCAGTGGAAGAGCTGCCCGCGGACGGCGCCGTCGGGGAACTCGGCGGTGTGCAGGTTGGAGTAGTAGTCGGAGGGGTTCCGGCGGACCCGGTCGACGACCTTCGGGTCCTGGTTCTCCAGGGTGCCGGAGACGGCGAAGATGTTCTGCGGCACCGGGTTGTTGAAGAAGTTGAACTGAATGTCGCCGTTCTTGCCGAACCGGCCCTTGTGGATGTGGCCGAGGCTGGGCGGGGCGATGTTGACCCAGGCGAAGGAGTAGTCGACGGCGCTGCCCTTGGGGTGGATGAAGGTGATGGCGTGCCCGTCCGGGTCGCCGACCTTCGAGGCGTCGTCCTTCGGCACCTCCTGGCCGCCGTCGGACAGCGCGAGCAGCTTGCCGCCCTTGAGGATGTCCAGCGGGTTGACGGGCTTGTGCAGCGGCTGGAGCTGGCCGCGGACCGCGCCGCCCGGGAACTCCTTGCTGTGCAGGTTGACGTAGAAGCCGGCCGGGTCGGTGCGGATCTGCTGCGCCAGTGCGGCGTCGGTGACGGTGGTCTGGCCCGCGGCGGAGTGCACGGTGTCCGGCATCGCGGTGCCGAACAGCGGGACCTTCACGTCGCCGTTGGCGCCCGCCTTGCCTTGGTGGATATGGCCGAGGGTGGGCGCGCCGATGCCCTTCCAGCGGAGAGCGAAGGTGACGCGGTCGCCCTTGACGCGTACGAGGGCATCGGCCTTGCCGTCGGCGTCGCCCACGGCGGGGCCGCCGGCGACGGGCACCTCTTCGGCGCCGGAGAGCGTGGCGGCGAGGAAGACCTGTGGCCCCCGCGCCGGGGTCTTGGGCGTCGTGTCGCCGTAACCGCCCTGGGCGGAGCCGTGGTTGCCGTGCGAACCCTGTGAACTGTGCGAACCCTGGGAACCGTCCGTGCCCTGCGAACCGTGCGTGCCCTCGTGCCCGTTGTGCGCGGCCGCGGGTGAGATGCCGACGGTTCCGAGGGCGACCGCCGCGGCGGCGAGGGCCAGAATGCGCTGGCGCATTTTATTCGTCCTTCCGTAATCAATCCGAGACCGACTTCGTGTGCGGCCTGCTACCCGGACTTACGCGGCGGCCCGCCGGATTGCTCAAAGGGATTTCTTTCGAAGCCTGTTGAACCCGGTGTCAGTTGCTCGCGTAGTAGTCGGTGGCGACGTCTACGGGGACTCCCGGAACGCCTCACCGGCACCGCGCGCCAATTGATCTCGACTCTTCGATGACGGGGAACGGAAATCATGCGTACTCGAAACGCTCTGCTCGCGGCGCCGCTTGTACCGCTGGCGCTGCTGACTCTCTCCGCCTGCGGTGGCGGCGGCGACGCGAAGGACGGCGGCGACACCGCCAAGGCGGCGGCCGCGCAGCCCGTTTCGGTCAAGGTGGCCGACTCGGACGCGGGCCCGATCCTGGTCGACCAGTCGGGCCGTACGCTCTACGGCTTCACCAAGGACAAGGGCAGGGGCGAGGACGGCGCGAACAGTTGCGACGCCGACTGCATCGCCGTCTGGCCCGCTCTGACCAGCACATCCGATGTGAAGGCGGGCAAGGGCACACAGCCTTCGCTGCTCCGCGGGACCGAGCGCGGCGAGGGTGCCACCCAGGCGACGTACGGCGAGTGGCCCCTCTACTACTACGTCGGCGACTCGGCTCCGGGTGACGTCAACGGGCAGGGCCTGGACGGCGAATGGTTCGTGGTGGCGGCCGACGGCAAGCTCGTCAAGAAGACCGTCTGAACAAACGGGTCATCGGGGGTGGGAGGCGTACTGCCATGCATGGCAGTACGCCTCCTGTGTGAATTCTGGGCGTCGGGCGGATGTCGAATTACTCACACGTTACTCACGTCACTCGCGCATCTCACCCGCCTCATGGCCGCCGTACAGAATTCGCCAATTCTTCCGTTGATGTGGCGGGGAATTGAGGGTGGCGTACGGGCATGCCGCGTACGGGGTGCCGAATCAATGCATCGGACCGGCAACGGAGTTGTCACGGTTCGTCGACGGAATTCGGCGCCGCGGAACGTCGGCCCGGTCCCATGAAGAAGCGCCGGCCCGGTAAAGAATCGCCGACCCGGTACCGAAGCGCGGCCTCGATCTATCGCCGCGCCTGGATCAGGGCGTGCGTGCCGCTCGTACGCCACTCCCGGCCGGTCGCCTCGAGTTCGTTCAGCATCCGCTCGCTCAAGCCCACGATCACGTCGCACTTCAGGGTGCGCAGCGCCACGACCGGCCCGGGGAAGTACGCCGTGGGATCCGCGAACGGGGTCGTCGGTGCCCACAGTTGGTCGCCGACGAGACGGCGGTAGTTCAAGTCACCCTTCATGATCGTGAGCGCGCAGGCCCCGAAGACCTCTCGCAAGTCCTCCGGCATCTCCTTGTAGGGCAGCGGCGCGCAGAAGAACGGATGGGCGCGCACATCAAGACGCCCGGCCTCCATGGCGGCCCACAGGCGCTTACCGATCTCCCCCGCCCGGCCCGGCGCCCGGACGAGGCGGCGCATGCAGTCGAGGACGTCCGCCATCGTCGCGTCGGAGACGTAGTACGGGTACGGCTTGATGTGCAGGACGACGTCCGACGCGTGCCCCTGGCTGATCAGATGGTCGATGAGGATCAGATCGGGGACGAGCTCCCGCCCCGCGTTGTCGGCAACCACGGAGACGGTCGCCGGTGCTCCGGTGGTGAGGAGCGACCACATCACCGCGCTGTCGTCGGCGACGAGCTTCGCCGTGGTGTCGCTGTCCGTCGTGTCTCCCGCCGAGATGCGGAAGCCGAGATCGGCGCGGTTGCCCCAGAGCGAGGCGTGGAGGAGCGCCTCGGCCTGTTCATCGGCCGGCCGGGAGGCGAGTTCGTCGAGGGCCCCGAGTTCCTCGTCGACGGTCGAGCTGTGCAACTCGGCCTGTTTGAAGGGAGCGAACGGGTCGACGCCGTGCCATGGCCTGGGATCGAAGTATCCGATGGCCGCGAGGAGTCTGCGGTAGAAGAAGCTCTCGGCCCAGAGGAACGGGACGTCGAACCACGATCGTCCGAAGTGTTCCCGTCCCAGGACGGACCAGGTCTCGTGGTCGTGTGCGGAGGTGTCGAGTGGCTGGATGTCGCCGCCGGTGATCTCCTCCAGGAGGGCGTCGAGCGCCTGCTGTTGGTGGGGCGTGAAGGGGAAGGCTTCGCGGATCTGCCGGATCAGGGCCGGATGGCGCTCGGCGAGGACGCTGTGGGAGAACGAGCCGGGGTTATTGCTCAAGATCACTGGAGCGCTGTTCTCGCCGCTGACCCGCTCCGGTCTCGAATCGGTCCTGCCGGACCGGCTGTTCCGGTCGTCTCCGCTGTCCCCGCTGTCTACGCCGTGCCGTGCTTCCCCGCTCATCGTTCGCGCGCCCTTCGTATACGGCTCATCCGTCGCCGACGTCAGCAACCACCCGCGCCAGCACCAGCACCCGCACCCCGCACCCCGCACGAGCACCTGGTCCTGCCGACGCCGCTGCTCCGCCGACTGCTCTGGGCCGGAGCCCTGGGGTCGATGGTTGCATCCCCAGGCAGGGGATCACGCCTTTCAGCCGAGCCGAGCCGAGCCGAGCCGAGCCGAGCCGAGCCGAGCCGGGCCGGCCCGAGGCGAGCCGGGCTGCGCCGGGCGGGCGCTGACGCTGCGACTGCCCCTATGCGAACCGCCGTTCTATAGCGTGTTGCAGAAGGCACAACCGTGCCATGGCCCGGATGCGATGATCGGGCCATGGCACGGGACACGCGGGGCACTCGCGACGTGGGGTACCTCCTGGACAATCGGCAGGCCGAGGCGGGGGAGCGGTTCACCGCGCTGTCGGCGCTCTTCGACCCGACGACGTTCCGGCACTTCGAGACGGTCGGGGTCGGCGAGGGGTGGCGGTGCTGGGAGGTCGGCGCCGGTGGCCGCACCGTGCCGGCCTGGCTGGCCGAGCGCGTCGGCCCGACCGGGCACGTGGTGGCCACCGACATCGACACCTCCTGGATGCGGGAGGCAGGCTTCGAGGTGCTGCGCCACGACGTGGTGGCCGAGGCGCCCCCGGCCGGGGGGCCGTTCGACCTGATCCATGCCCGGCTCGTGCTGGTCCACGTCGCCGACCGCAACAAGGCCCTGCGGTCGATGGTCGAGGCGCTGCGCCCTGGCGGGTGGCTGGTTCTGGAGGATGGCGACCCGGCGTTGCAGCCGCTGATCTGCCCCTACGAGTACGGGCCCGAGCAGGAGCTGGCCAACAGGCTGCGCCGCGGCTTCCGCGAGCTACTGCAGCAGCGCGGCGCGGACCTGGCGTACGGGCGCAAGCTGCCGTGGCTGCTGCGCGAGGCCGGGCTGGCCGACGTCGAGGCCGACGCCTACTTCCCGATCACTTCGCCCGCGTGCACCGTGCTGGAGAAGGCCACCGTCCATCAGGTCCGCGACAAGCTCGTCGCCGCGGGGTTGGCCACGGACGAGGAGATCGACCGCCACCTGGCCAACATCGCCGCGGGCGGCCTCGACCTGGCCACCTCGCCGATGATCTCCGCCTGGGGCCGCCGCCCGGCGGCCTACGGTCTATCGTCAATGTGATCTTGATTGGTGAATCATGGTGGGGTGATACGTCGCCATGAACTGTCCGATGCCCAGTGGAGTTGTTGCAGCCGTTGCTGCCGCGGACCTCGATGGGGAGTCCGCGGCTGGATGACCGGACGGTGTTGAACGGGATCGTGTTCACGTTCCGTGCCGGGGTGGCCTGGCGGGATGTGCCCGAGCGGTACGGGTCCTGGGCCACGTTGCACACCCGGTTCCGCCGCTGAGCCAAGGACGGCACGTTCGAGCAGATGCTTCACGCAGTGCAGGCCGAGGCGGATGCGGCCGGGGACATCGACTGGCTGGTGGCGGTCGACTCGAGCATCGTGTGGGCCCATCAACATGCCGCCGGCGCACCAAAAGGGGGCACTCGGGCACTCGGACCCGGCGCTCGGACGCTCCCGAGGCGGGCTGACCGCCAAGATCCACCTGGCCTGCGACGGGCGGGGCCGGCCGCTCGCCTTCGGCCTGACCGGCGGCAACGTCAATGACTGCACCCGGCTCACGGCCGTGATGGCCTCGATACGCGTGCCCGCATCGGGCCGGGACACCCGCGCTCTCGCCCCGATCACGTCATCGGCGACAGGGCTACAACTCCAAGGCCATTCGGACCTGGTTGCGGCGCCGAGGCATTGCCGACACCATCCCCGAGCGGGCGGACCAGGCGCGCAAACCGAGCCCGGCGCGGCAGCTGGGGCGGGCGCCCACCCGGCTTCGACACCAGCTCTACCAGCGACGCAACGTCGTGGAAAGGAGCAAGCCGTAATGCCCACATAGATGTGCCCGAGGAGGGGAACAGCCCTGTCATAGGGGTTGATGGCCTGCTCAACACTGCTGCCTTTG
>NZ_JBEXKU010000057.1:0-51394 GCF_040609575.1 Streptomyces sp. NPDC004647
GTTCAGATCTCGCGCCTACCGCGAATCAGGCCCCCCGCCGTCCCGGTATGCGCCTCGTCGCTCGCCGGGGCGGCCGACGAGCGCGGCGAGTCTCCCGGGGCAGTAGCCGGGCACCGGACCAAGCCCCAGCCCCCGGAGGGCGGGAACATGGGCGGGCCGTGCGAGCCCCCCGGAAGTTGGTCCGCGCAGACTCTCAGCCAGGCGGCGCCGTACGAGGCACGGTGATCGTCACGCACAGCCCGTTCGGCTCCCGCGGGGCGTACGCGATCGAGGCTCCACCGGCGGCCAGCAGCACGCTCGTGATGGACAGCCCCAGACCCGAGCCGGAGACGTTCTGGTGCCGGCCGCTGCGCCAGAAGCGGTCGCCGATCCGGGCCAGTTCCTCCTCCGTCAGGCCCGGCCCGCCATCTGAGACCGCGATGCGTACGGTGTCGCCGTCGGGCTCCACGGCGACCGTGACCGCCGCGCCTTCCGGGGTGAACTTCAGGGCGTTGTCGACAACCGCGTCCAGCGCGCTGGACAGAGCGATGGGGTCGGCCCAGCCAGTCGCCCCGGCCGGGCCCTCGTAGGAGAGTTCGACCCCCTTGCGGTCGGCGACCGGGCGCCAGGCGCCGACCCGCTCATGAGCCAACTCGGCGATGTCCGTCAGCTGGAGGTCCGCCGCCGTGTGCTCGGCGAGCGCGAGATCGAGAAGGTCGTCGAGCACACGCGCCAGCCGCTTGCCCTCCGTACGGACCGCGGCGACCTCCTCGTTGCCCTCCGGGAGTTCGAGCCCGAGCAACTCCATCCGCAGCAGCAGCGCGGCGAGCGGATTGCGCAACTGGTGCGAGGCGTCGGCGACGAACGCGCGCTGCTGTTCGAGCACTTCCTCGACGTTGTCGGCCATCTCGTTGAACGAGCGGGCCAGTCGGCGCAGCTCAGGCGGCCCTCCCCCGGCCGCCACCCGGGACTTCATCCTCCCGGTCGCGATGTCGTGGGTGGCCGCGTCCAGGATGCGTACGGGCCGCAGCACCCAGCCCGTGAGGCGGAAGGCCGCCCCCACCGCCAGCAGCATCGCGGCGAACTCCCCCGCACCGATGAGCAGCCAGCCGTGCAGGGTGCGCGAGCGCATCTGACCGGTGGGCGAGTCGGTGACGACGACCGCGACCACATCACCGTCCCGGACGACCGGCGAGGCGACCGCGAGCCGGCCGCGCTGCCAGGGCCAGACCTGGTGCGGATCATGGCTGCGGCGGCCGGCCAGCGCCTCGCGGAAAGCCTGGTCGCCCTCGCCCTCGTCCGGCACGGCCCAGTCGCCCGGGGAGACGGCCATGGCCGACCGGTCGCGGTAGAAGACCCCGGCCCGGATGCCGTACAGGTCGTGGTACCGGTCGAGTTCCGCGCGCAGCGTGACGAGCCGGCCGCCCTCGTCCGCGGGCTTGCTGGCCTCGGGGCGGGCGGTCACGAACTGGGCCAGGGCCGCAAAGCGCGCGGTGTCGTCGATCCGGTCGACGACCACCCGCTGCTGCTGCGCCGCCGCCAGGCTCCCGGCGAGCGGAAAGCCCAGCGCGAGCAGTACGCCCGCCATCAGGACGATGAGCAGCGGAAGGAGTCGGGTGCGCACGGGGCCGCAGCCGTCTTTCAGGCAGCCGGGGCGACGAGGCGGTAACCGACCCCGCGGACCGTCTCGATCAAGGCGGGCAGGCCCAGCTTGGAGCGCAATGAGGCGATGTGCACCTCAAGGGTGCGGCCGGTCCCTTCCCAGCTGGTCCGCCAGACCTCGCTGATGATCTGCTCCCGGCGGAAGACGACGCCGGGGCGCTGGGCGAGCAGCGCCAGCAGATCGAACTCCTTGCGGGTGAGCGGGACGGGGGTGCCGTCCACCGACACCTGGCGCGTGGGCAGCTCGATGAGCATCGGGCCGAGGCGCAGCGGCTCCGCCGGGCCCGCGGCCGCGTCGTCGGACTCGGCCTCACCGGGGACGGCCCGGCGGCTGACGGCGTGGATACGGGCGAGCAGCTCGCCGGTGTCGTACGGCTTGACGACGTAGTCGTCCGCGCCGAGATTCAGCCCGTGTATCCGGGAGCGCACATCGGCCCGCGCCGTCACCATGATCACGGGCGTGGTGCTGCGCTTGCGGATCCGCCCGCAGACCTCGAAGCCGTCCTGGTCGGGCAGGCCGAGGTCGAGCAGCACGACACCGAACGGGGCGCGGGTATCGGGCAGCAGCGCCTGGAGCGCCTCCTCGCCGCTGCGGGCGTGGGTGACATGGAAGCCGTGCCGGGCCAGTACGGCGGAGAGGGCGGCGGCGACATGGTCGTCGTCCTCGACGAGCAGCAGTCTCATAGGCCCCTCTCTGTCCTGGTGGCCTGTGGCCCCGCCATGCCGGTCATGCGCTCCTCAGGCATCCAGCACGATGCACGCGGTGCACGTCAAGGGCTGTCCGGCCGACCGGACCATCCGTTATGGAGCCGGTAGGGAAGCGGCAGCCACCGGAGGGAATGGCGTCCATAACCGAGCGTCGCCACCGGTATCCGGATCGTTATGCTCAATTTCCCCTCAGATGTAATGACGCTGGTCGGATCGGCTCACTAAGGTCCTCCCAACCGAGGAGGACGGAGCTAGAAGCGGATGACCGAAGTATCGGTGACCAAGGATGCCGCAGCCACGGCGGACGAACTGGTCGTGCTGGACAACGTCAACAAGCACTTCGGCGCGCTGCATGTGCTCCAGGATGTCGACCTGACCATCACACGCGGCGAGGTCGTCGTCGTCATCGGGCCGTCCGGGTCGGGCAAGTCGACGCTGTGCCGAACGATCAACCGGCTGGAGACGATCGACTCCGGCGCCATCAGGGTCGACGGCAAGCCGCTGCCCCAGGAGGGCCGCGAGCTCGCACGGCTGCGTGCCGACGTCGGCATGGTCTTCCAGTCCTTCAACCTCTTCGCGCACAAGACCGTGCTGGAGAACGTGATGCTGGGCCAGGTCAAGGTCCGGCGCACGGACAAGAAGGCGGCCGAGGACAAGGCCCGCGCCCTGCTCGACCGGGTGGGCGTCGGCACTCAGGCGGACAAGTACCCGGCGCAGCTGTCCGGCGGTCAGCAGCAGCGGGTGGCGATAGCCCGCGCCCTGGCCATGGACCCGAAGGTGATGCTCTTCGACGAGCCGACCTCGGCACTGGACCCCGAGATGATCAACGAGGTGCTGGAGGTCATGCAGCAGCTCGCCCGGGACGGCATGACGATGGTCGTCGTCACCCACGAGATGGGCTTCGCGCGATCCGCAGCGAACCGGGTCGTCTTCATGTCGGACGGCCGGATCGTCGAAGAGGCGCAGCCGGAACAATTTTTCAACAACCCCCGCAGCGACCGGGCCAAGGACTTCCTGTCGAAGATCCTGCACCACTGACCGCCCAGGTCTGCCAACGCCTGACGACACAAAGGATGTTCACGATGAAGCTCCGCAAGACGGCCGCAGTGGCCATCGCCGTGCTCGCCCTCACCGCCACGGCGTGTGGTGGCAAGGAGGGTTCGGCGGGCGACAAGCCGGGCGCCGCACCGGACGGCAAGACCGCTCCGAAGCTGCCGACGTACACCGTCGCCAAGGACGTCAAGGTCGACTCGCCGGTGCTGAAGAAGGCCCAGAAGCGCGGCAAGATCGTCATCGGCGCCAAGGCCGACCAGCCGTACCTCGGCTTCGAGGACCAGGCGACCAAGGAGCGTTCCGGCTTCGACATCGAGATCGCCAAGATGGTCGCGGCCGACCTCGGCTTCTCCCCGAAGCAGATCACCTGGGAGACCGTCGACTCCGGCGCACGTGAGACGGCCGTTTCCAAGGGCGATGTCGACCTGATGATCGGCACGTACACGATCAACGACGAGCGGAAGAAGCAGGTCGGCTTCGCCGGTCCGTACTACCACGCCGGTGCCTCCCTGCTGGTGCGCAAGGACGAGAAGTCCGTCACCGGCCCGGACACCGTCAAGGGCAAGAAGGTCTGCTCGATCGTCGGATCCACCCCGCTGCAGACGATCAAGCAGCCGAAGTACGGCGCGAAGGTCACCGAGCTCGCCAAGTACTCGGACTGCGTCAAGCAGCTCCTCGACAACCAGGTCGACGCGGTCACCACGGACGACGCGATCCTGAAGGGCTACGCCGCCCAGAACCCGAAGAACCTGAAGGTCGTCGGCAAGCCGTTCAGCGACGAGCCGTACGGCATCGGCCTCAACAAGGACGACAAGAACCTTCGGGCCGCCCTGAGCGACGCTCTGGAGGCGCACCAGAAGAACGGCGACTACAAGAAGGCGTACGACGCGACGATCGGCCTCTCCGGTTCGGAGTACGTCGACCCGCCGGCCCTCGAGCGCTACTGACGTCCCTTCAGCCGGCCTGCCCTGTACGGCTGCGGTCCGCCGTGGCCGTACGGAGCAGGCCGACTCTTGCCCGTCCGTTGCTTCCCGCCCGCCCCCGCGGAGACACTTCATGAACGTATTGCTCGACAACCTGGCGCTGTTCCGCGAAGGGTTCATCGGGACCGTGTCGCTGACCCTCGTCAGCGGACTGCTCGCCATGGTGCTGGGCGTGCTGATCGCGGGCTGCCGGGTCTCGCCCGTGCCGCCGTTGCGCATATTCGGCACGGCGTGGGTCACGCTGCTGCGCAACACCCCGCTGACCCTGCTGTTCCTCGTCGCGTTCTTCGTTGTGCCGAAGATCCTCTTCCCCGGCATCGACTCGTTCGTTCTGGGCGTCCTCGCCTGCGGCTTCTACACCTCCGCGTTCATCTGCGAGGCGGTGCGCTCCGGCTTCAACACGGTGCCGATGGGGCAGGCGGAGGCCGCGCGCAGCATCGGTATGACCTTCATGCAGTCCATGCGGATCGTGGTGCTGCCGCAGGCCACCCGCTCGGTCATACCGCCGCTGAGCAGCATCTTCATCGCGCTCACCAAGAACACCGCGATCGCCGGCGCGTTCTCGAACGTCGAGCTGTTCAACGTCTCGAAGACGCTGAGCAATGACGGCTACGACATCGCCGTCATCTTCGTCTGGGTCACCCTCGCCTACCTGGTCATCACCTTCACCATCAGCGGACTCTTCCGCCTGCTGGAGCGCCGTATGGAGGTCGCCCGATGAGCGCGAGCGTGCTCTACGACGCACCGGGTCCCAAGGCCCGGGTGCGCAACCTCATCTACTCGGTCGTCGGCACACTCCTGGTGCTCGGCCTGATCGGCGTGATCGTCGCCCGGCTGGCCGCCGAGGGCGAGTTCGCCCCCGCGATGTGGGACATCTTCAACTACGCGGGTATCCGGAACAACATCCTCGAGGGCCTGCTCGCCACCCTGAAGGTGTTCGCCCTCGCCGCGGTTCTCTCTCTCGCATTCGCCGTGATCCTGGCCGTGGGGCGGCTCTCCGACCACAAGCCGGTGCGCTGGCTGGCCACCGGGTTCATCGAGCTGTTCCGCTCGGTGCCACTGCTGATCACGATCTTCGCGCTGTGGGTGGGCATCGCCGACACCCTGTGGTCGGACCTCCTCCATCTGCCGGGCAGCATCGACATCAATTCGATGTGGGCGCTGGTCATCGGTCTCACGATCTACAACGGCTGTGTCCAGGCCGAAGTGCTCCGCGCGGGCATCAACGCGGTGCCCAAGGGGCAGCGTGAGGCGGCGTACGCGCTGGGGATGAGCAAGACCCAGGTCATGACGACCGTGCTGGTGCCGCAGGCTGTGCGGTCCATGCTGCCGACGATCATCAGCCAGCTCGTGGTGACCCTCAAGGACACCTCGCTCGGCTACATCATCCTGTTCCCGGAGCTTCTGCAGACCACCCGGCTCATCGCCGGCAACACCCTGGTCGACGGCAGCTATCCGTACGTTCCGGTGATCATCGTCATCGGCACGATCTATGTGGCGCTGTGCATGGCGCTCTCCTCCCTCGCGACGTGGATCGAGAAGCGTGGGCGGCGTGCGAAGACCGGCATCACCGTGGCCGCGGCCGCGGAGCCGGCCGAGGCGCCCGGGGTGCTCGACGTGACCGGGGCGGACCACACCGCCAATGAGCCGGAGGGGCCCGATGGGCCTTCTGTGACGAAGAACTGACGCCTCGGCGGCAGCGGCGCCCACGTCGCTGCCGCCGTCGCTTGACGCAGGCACCCGCAGTGGGTTGCATACGAAGTGTGATCGCGCACCGGGCTCCCCTTGGCATTTCCTGTACGACCCGAACGGCCGCGGGAGCCACGCCGTGGACCCGGTGATCATCGCTGGGGCCGGGCCCGTCGGTCTGTCCCTCGCCCTGGCCCTCACGCGGCGCAATGTGCCCGTCGTCGTCCTCGACGAGAGCCCGGGACAAGATGAGACGCGTCCCGCGCGGACCGCCGTACTCCGGCCCGACACCGCCGGCTTCGTCGGCCGGCTCGGCTGCGCCCCCGCTACGGAGGACGGCTGCCGCTGGACCGCCTCGCGGACGATGCGCCGCCGCCAACTCGTGCACCGCCAGGAGTTCGGCGACGCTGAGCCGGCCGGGGCCGGGGCCGCTCCGGGAGCCCCGCTCCACCTGCCCCAGCACGCCCTGACCCGGCGGCTCCGCGCGGCACTCGCCGAGGAGAGCCTCGCATCGATCGCCACCGGCAGCCGGCTCGACGCCCTCGAACAGGACGAACGGGGAGTCACCGCGCACACCCGCGGCTCGGGGTCCCCCTCGGCGCAACCGGGCGGAGGCACCTGGTGGCGGGGCAGTTACCTCGTCGGCTGCGACGGTCCACGGTCCACGGTCCGCAAGCTGCTCGCGGTGCGCTTCCCGGGACGTACTGCCGTCGAACGGCACGCCGTGGCGGCGTTGCGCGCCGCGCTGCCCTGGCCCGGCGAGGCCGTACTGCACCGCTCCCCGCCCCGCGGCGGGGACGTGATGGCCCGGCCACTCCCGGGCGGGGTGTGGCGGATCGACTGGCTGCTGCCGCCGCGCGGCGAGCTGGTCACCCCCGAAGCGCTCGTCGCCCGGATCCGCGACACCCTGGCCCTGTGGAACGGCGACACCCCGTCGTACGAACTGCTGGACACCGGTGTGCACACCGTCCACCACCGGTTGGCCCTGCGCTGGCGCGTGGGCCGGGCCTTCCTCGCGGGCGACGCCGCCCATCTGCTCGGCGCCCTGGGGACGCAGGAGTTGGACGAGGGGCTGCGGGACGCGGACAACCTGGCCTGGAAGCTCGCACTGGTCTGGCACCGCCACGCGTCCGAAGCGCTCCTCGACAGCTACCAGGCCGAGCGGCGTTCGGCCGTCGGGGCCCGGCTCCGCGCTGCCGACCAGGCGCTTCCACTCGTACGGGCGGGCGGCGGCTGGCCCGCCGTACGCCGCTCCGTGCTGCCGGGCGCATCCGGCGCGCTCGACGCGCTGCTCACGGACGGCCATCTCGGACGGGGGCCGCTCGGGGCGCCGCCGGTGTACGCGCGCTCCCCCCTCGCGCCGACCAGGCCGGCGGGTGAGGCGGAGGCGGCCACGGCACCCGGGGCGCAGGTGACCGACGTACCGGTCACCGCGCCGGACGGGTCGGCTGCGCGGCTGCGCGACCGGCTCGGCCGCGACCTTCTGGTGGTACTGGTCGCCCCGGGAACGGGTGTGTGGGAGCGGCGTCACTGGCTGAGCGCCGGGCTGATGCCGCGGCTCGCGTCCGCTGTCTCCGCGCTGCCGGTAAGGGCCGAGCTCCTGGTCGCGGAGGGTTACCCGGGCGCGGCAGCGCACACCGTGCTCGTCGTACGGCCCGACGGGCATCTGGTCGCGGCGATGCCCGGGGTCCGGCCGGCCGAGCTCCACTCGTGCGCCGACGCGGCACGCGGAGGGGCGGCAGTGCCGCCACAGGCGGGCGCGGAGAGCGCCGCGCAGTCCGCGGGGGAGGCTTCCGCGCGCCGCTGACCATGGGCTCGGCAGGCGCGCCAACCGAAACGCGACCCGAACGCGAACCGAAACGCGAACCGGGGCGCGCGGAGGAGCCGCGGAGGAGCCGGGCGTCTGGCGACCGCACCCGGCACGTCCGTCCCACCGCCGCCACCGAGTTGACCCGCGCATCCCTGCGTGGTCTACTCCGGAGCGTGACTGACACCCGGCTGTGCTTCTGGCGGAGGGTCCATCTGGACCTGGTCCGCTACGCAGGCTGCGTGTGTCGTCCGTCCTGTTGATCCGCTGCTCCCTCAGCGCGGCTCTGCTCCGCGCACACCTTCGCGATCACTCAGGACGGTTCTGTGTCTTCCACCACTCCCGGCGGCGTTTCCGCCACCCCGCCCGCCCCCGCCCCGTTCCCTGCCCTGTCCGCGTCCGGTGACGGTGGTCCCACGGCCACCGAACTGCTCGACTTCGTACGCCGTACCGCCGCCGATCAGGCACTGATCGGCTCCCTCCCCCTCGACCCCGAAGGCCGCACCTGGATGCGGCTCGACGGCCCGGGGGGCAGCGAGGCATGGCTCATCGGCTGGCCCCCGGGCACCGGCACCGGGTGGCACGACCACGGCGGCTCCCGGGGCGCCTTCGCCACCGCCTCGGGCCGGCTCACCGAACAGTCCCTCGCCGTACAGCTGCCCACCGAGGGCTGGCGGACGCTCGAACTGGCCGAGGACGTCGACCGCGAGCGGCAGCTGCCCCCCGGCCAGGGCCGCGCGTTCGGCCCGCACCATGTGCATCAGGTGCTGAACTTCGCCGCGGAGGAGCACGCCCTCTCGGTGCACGCGTACTACCCGCCGCTGCCGCTGATGCGGCGCTACAGCCGCACGGGGCCGCTGTTGCGGCTCGAGGAGATCGAGCAGCCGGAGGAGTGGACGTGAGCGAGACACACGCGACACAACTGCGGGGCATCGACGCCCTGCTGGCCCAGGCCCGTACGGGGCTGGACCGGCTCGGCCCGGAGCAGGCCGCCGAGGCCGCGGCGGCAGGGGCGCTGCTCGTCGACACCCGCTACGCCGAGCTGCGTGAGCGCGACGGCACCATTCCCGGTGCGGTGATCGTGGAGCGCAATGAGCTGGAGTGGCGGCTCGACCCGCTCGGCAGCCACCGGCTGCCGGAGGCGACGAGCCACGATCTGACCGTCGTGGTCGTGTGCAACGAAGGCTATGCCTCCAGCCTCGCGGCTGTCTCGCTACGGCAGTTGGGGCTGCACCGTGCCACAGACCTGGACGGCGGATTCCAGGCGTGGCGAGCGGCGGGGCTGCCCGTGGAGCAGTCAGGGGTCACCCGGCCGAACGCACCGATCGCCGGCCACTGACCTCGGTGAGTGCGGCTCCTCCCGGCAGAAGACCGCGGCGTCCATGACCGCGGTCCGGACGCGGGTGGCCCCGTTGTCCGGGGAAGGAGGCGGGGCAGGGCAGGGCGAGGTTCTTGCTCAGGGCCTCAGAGGTCCGGGAGATGGTGGTCCAGCAGCTCGGGATCCTCGCCCTCCTCCTCCAGCGCGCGCCGGACCACTCGTCGGGCAAGTCCCTCCGAATAGCCCTTGCGGGCCAGCATTCCGGCGAGGCGGCGGATCCGCTTCTCCCGGTCGAGGCCGCGGGTCGCCCGCAGCTTCCGCTCCACCAGATCCCGGGCGGTCCACTCCTCCTGCTCCGGGTCGAGCTGCCCGATGGCCTCGTCGATCAGCTCGGAATCGACTCCCTTGGTGCGCAGCTCGCGCGCCAGGGCACGGCGGGCCAGGCCCTTGGCGTGGTGCCGGGACTCCACCCACGCGTCGGCGAACGCCGCGTCGTCGATCAGTCCGACGTCCTCGAACCTGGACAGCAGCTCTTCCGCCACGTCATCCGGGATGTCGCGCTTGCGCAGGGCGTACGCGAGCTGCTTGCGGGTGCGCGGAGTCCCGGTGAGCAGGCGCAGGCAGATCGCCCGCGCCTGCTCCTCGGGACTGCGCGGTGGCCCCTGCTCGGCCCTCGACGAGCCGGGGTCACCGCTGTCCGTGCCTACCTCGCCGCCGCTGCCGGTCTCCCCCCAGTTGGTTCGCCGCGTCATGAATCAGCTCTTGGCCGCGGCCTTGGTCGTCTTGGCGGCCTTGGCCGCCGGGGCAGCGACCGGAGTCGACACGGCAGCAGCCGGGTCGGCCCCCGCACCCGCGGCGTCCGCACCGGGCTCCGCCGCCGGCGCCACCGGCTTCACACCGACGCCCAGCTTTTCCTTGATCTTCTTCTCGATCTCGTTGCCGAGGTCGGGGTTGTCCTTCAGGAACTTGCGGGCGTTCTCCTTGCCCTGGCCGAGCTGATCTCCCTCGTACGTGTACCAGGCGCCGGACTTACGGACGAAGCCGTGCTCGACGCCCATGTCGATCAGACCGCCCTCGCGGCTGATGCCCTCCCCGTAGAGGATGTCGAACTCCGCCTGCTTGAAGGGCGGCGCGACCTTGTTCTTGACGACCTTGACGCGAGTGCGGTTGCCGACCGCGTCGGTGCCGTCCTTCAGCGTCTCGATGCGACGGATGTCGAGCCGCACCGAGGCGTAGAACTTCAGCGCCCGGCCACCGGTCGTCGTCTCCGGGGAGCCGAACATCACGCCGATCTTCTCGCGCAGCTGGTTGATGAAGATCGCGGTGGTCTTGGACTGGTTCAGCGCACTGGTGATCTTGCGCAGTGCCTGGCTCATCAGCCGGGCCTGGAGACCGACGTGCGAGTCGCCCATCTCGCCCTCGATCTCGGCCCGCGGCACGAGGGCCGCCACCGAGTCGATGACGATGAGGTCGAGAGCGCCGGAGCGGATCAGCATGTCCACGATCTCGAGCGCCTGCTCGCCGGTGTCCGGCTGGGAGAGGATGAGGTTGTCCGTGTCGACGCCGAGCGCCTTGGCGTACTCGGGGTCGAGTGCGTGCTCGGCATCCACGAACGCGACCGTGCCGCCCGCCTTCTGTGCGTTGGCCACCGCATGCAGCGTGAGAGTCGTCTTACCGGAGGACTCCGGCCCGTACACCTCCACCACGCGGCCGCGCGGCAGCCCGCCGACGCCGAGAGCGACGTCGAGAGCGGTGGACCCGGTGGGAATGACCTCGATGGGGTCGTTCGGCCGGTCACCGAGGCGCATCACCGCGCCTTTGCCGAATTGCCGTTCAATCTGTGCGAGCGCGGCGTCGAGCGCCTTCTCGCGGTCGGTACCTGCCATGGGTTCCACCCGGTTTGCTTGAGTCGATCGCTTCACGTCCATGACGCTAGCGCCTGCCACTGACAATGCGCCCGGGCGTCGGTCTGCCTGTGGAAAACCCAGCCCGCGAACCATAAGAATGGATGTTCGATTTCCGTGTCAAGCGCCACTCCAGCCCCGCAGGTCGCTGGGACTGAGCGCCGTGGGTGACGGGTTTCGCCGGTTGAAACGCTCAACGGCTCAGCCGGGCGCGGCAGGGTTGATCAGGCCACAGCGAGCGGCTGGAACAGGGTGAGCATCAGGCAGGGCACGTCGTCGGTGTCGTAGGCGGTGGCGAACCAGGTGGGATCATCCGTGCCCACCGGATGCTCGAAGAAGACCGTCAGGTACCCGACGACGCCTGCGGCGGTATGGCACGCACGGTGAGTGCGTCGGCCCCGCAGCCGCCTCGGCGAGGGCGGGGCGGCACCAAACCCATCGGAGGAAGTGCGCCATGTTCGTGATCACCGGAGCCAACGGCCGGACCGGCGGAGCCGTCGCCCGCGCCCTAGCTCTTCGGTAACTCTTCGGCCGGTCATCGGTGGCTCTTCGGCAGTCGCTCAGTGGACCCCCGCAGTCCGCGTGCGCACCCCGCGCATGTCTCTGATCAGGCGTCAGCAGGCCCCGGCGGCTCCTCAGCGACCGCGCCGCAGCCCGCGCCGCATCCTCGCGAGAGCCGAGGCACCAGGGTTCCGGCGCGGACGGCCGTGCACCCGTGGGTCGTCCGTGACGTCGTAGCGCTTCACATACGCCCCGAGAAAGGCCTGCAGCGTCGCCGTCGCCGGGATGGCGATCAACGCGCCGACGGCGCCCAGCAGCGCCGTACCCGCGACCACCGATCCGAAGGCGACGGCCGGGTGTATGTCCACGGTCCTGGCGGTGATGCGCGGCTGCAGCAGATAGTTCTCGAACTGCTGGTAGATCACCACGAAGCCGAGCACCCACAGCGCGTACCAGGGGTTGACGGTGAAGGCCAGCAACATCGGCAGCGCGCCCGCCAGATAGGTGCCGATGGTCGGAATGAACTGCGAGAGCACGCCCACCCACAGCGCCAGGGCGGGGGCGTACGGGACACCCAGGAACTCCAGCAGGACGTAGTGCGCGCCCCCGGAGATCAGCGCCATCAGACCGCGCGAGTAGAGATATCCGCCCGTCTTGGCGACCGCGATCTCCCAGGCCCGCAGTACCTCCGTCTGCTTGGCGGGGGGCAGCACCGAGCACAGCGCCCTGCGCAGCCGGGGGCCGTCGGCTGCGAAGTAGAACGAGAAGAGCGACACAGTCAGCAGCTTGAAGAGCCCGCCGAGGACGGTCGCCGACACGTCCAGCACCCCGGAGGCGCTGTTCTGGGCGTACTTCCTCAGCCAGTCGGACCTGAGCAGGCTCTCCTGGATCTCCACCCGCGACAGGCTCGTCCGGAACGTGTCGTTGATCCAGCGCATCACCGAGTCCAGGTACTGCGGGAAGTTCTCCACCATCGTGACGATCTGGCCGGCCAGCATCGAGCCGAGCAGCACGAAGAACCCGGCGAAGAAGACGATGACACCGAGGAAGACCAGCGCGGTGGCCAGGCCTCGGCGCATTCCGCGCGCGGCCATACGGTCCACCGCGGGCTCCATGGCGAGCGCCAGGAAGAAGGCGATCAGGACGTTGACCAGGAGCCCGATCAGCTGGTGGAAGGCCCAGTTCGCGAGCTGGAAGCAGGCGAAAAGGGCGAGCGCCAGCACGATGGCCCGGGGCAGCCAGCGGGGTATCCGGTCGCCGCGGTCCGCGGGCGCACCGGGTCGGAGACCGTCCTGAGCTGCTTCGTCTGCTGCCACCCGGCAAGTCTGGACTACCGACCGGCGGGCCCCTCCGTCACCCCGGACTTCAGTGCCGGCGTCCCGGCAGGGAGCCGTCCGCCGTCATCGCTCCATCCGCCGTCATCGCTTGTCCGACGGGATGTCCAGGGCGGCGCACACCCCGCGCCACACCTCCTTGGCGTTCCACCCGGCCGCCAGTGCCTCGTGAACGGTCCGCCCGCCCAGCTCGGACATCACATGATCACGCGCGAACGAGTCGGCGTACGCCTCGCCGAAATAGTCCGCCATCCGCTGCCAGAAGACCGTCAACCGCATGAATTCCGCTCCGTACCCGCTTTGACCTGCACGTTTCCCGCCTCTCGCGCCCCCGCACGACGGTCAGGGGGTTTCCAGGGAGCTGGCCTCCCCATCGAACCAAGCATCCATGGCGGCGCGACCTCGCGTGCCTGCGTCGGGCATGAAGTGTGTGTATGTACGCAGAGTAAAGCCAGGGTCGGCGTGCCCGAGCCATCGGGCGAGGGAGACGATCGACTCGCCGGCTTCGAGCTGGACACTGGCGTAGGTGTGGCGCAGTGCATGGAAGCCGAGCTCGCGCGACGGCTCCCACTTGCTTCCGCCGGCGTCGGCGTCCACCTTGCTGATGAGCCCCGCGGAAGCGAGCGCGGGCTTCCAGAGGCGCGTGTTCCATGTGTCGCGGTTGCATGCGCGCCGCTGCCGGGTAGCCAGGAAAAGCGGGTAAGCACGCGGAGCCCAGTCGACGCGCTGCCGTTCGTTCTGAGGTTCGTGGGGGCTCTCCCACGGGAGTTCCACCGTGACCGGCTGCCAGCGCTTCGCGTGCTGCTTAATGCTGGCCAGGACGCCGGGCGTCGCATCGACTTCCCGCGTCTTTCCGCCTTTGGGTAGCGCGAAAAAGAGGCGGCCGTCGATCATGCAGGCTTGCCGCCGGACATGCACGACCCCATTCTCCGTGTCGATGTCCTCCGGGGACAGTCCGAATGCCTCGCCTTGGCGCAGGCCGAGCCGCCCAAGTCGACCACGAGGCGGTGCTGCTCGGAGAGTCCGGCGCGTACCCGCATAGCCTGCTCGCGCGACCACGCTCGCGCCTTCTGCGCAGGCTTGGAGATCACCGACCTGACACCAGCGGAACGCCGCGTCTGGCAGGCATTCCCGCTCGGCGAAGGCGTCGACTTCCGCGAGAGGGCCGACGACGACCCCATGGCCGGCACGTCCTGGGGTCTCGAGCGGACGGTACGGGCAGAGGTGCTGCGGGCGCTGCTGCTCGACGGGCCAACGCAGGACGGTGAGATAGCGGGCCTGAAGCTGACAGGCGCGCGCATCACGGGGCGGCTGAACCTCACGTACGGGATGGTCGAGCACGCCGTTCGGCTGCGGTCCTGTCACTTAGAGCAGTGCCCGAACCTGTACGGGGTGCAGATCCGCGCCCTTGAGCTGAGCAACTCGGCACTGCCTGGGCTCACTGCTGGAACCCTCCGTGTCGATGGGCCTCTGGCGGTCGGCCCAGTAGCACACGCGCGTGCCGGTACGCGACGTGGGGATCTTGGCCGTTCGGCGCAGGCCTTGAGCGGGGATAAAGGGGGCATCGGGTCCGGGGGCGGTGTAGGTGCCGGGGACGCCGTGGCGGAAGCTGATGGCGTGGGTGTGTCCGTGGCGGTCGACCTCGATGTCGAGCCGGGCGGAGAGAGCGTTGACCACCGAGGCGCCGACGCCGTGCAGACCGCCGGAGGCGGCGTAGGAGCCGCCGCCGAACTTTCCGCCGGCGTGGAGTTTGGTGTAGGCGATCTCGACGCCGGACAGGCCGGTGCGGGGTTCGGTGTCCACGGGGATGCCGCGGCCGTTGTCGCTCACCTCCACCGACCCGTCCTCGTGGAGGATGACCTCGATGCGGTCGCAGACGCCGGCCAGAGCCTCGTCGACGGCGTTGTCGATGATCTCCCCACAGGCAATGCATCAGGCCGCGGCTGTCGCTGGAGCCGATGTACATACCGGGGCGCTTGCGCACGGCCTCAAGTCCTTCGAGGACCATCAGGCGCCGCGCGGTGTAGTCGAAGCCGTCCTGGACGCGGCTGCCGGTGGACGGGACGGAGAACGTGCTCACGCAGTGCTCTATTCAGCTACGGACGGGCAAGGGCGGGTCGCCCAGGCCGCGGATGCGGCCTGGGCGAGTGGGCGGCCAGGAGCTGGCGCGATCAGATGTCGAGGAAGCGCACGTCCTTGGCGTTGCGCTGGATGAAGGAGCGCCGGGCCTCGACGTCCTCGCCCATCAGGACGGAGAAGAGGGCGTCGGCAACGGCCGCGTCGTCGAGGGTGACCTGGCCCAGGACACGGTGCTCCTGGTCCATGGTCGTGATGCGCAGCTCCTCGGCGTTCATCTCGCCCAGGCCCTTGAACCGCTGGATGGAGTCGTCCTTGACCCGGCGGCCGTCCTGCCGGCCCCGTTCCAGCAGTACATCGCGTTCGCGGTCGGAGTAGGCGTACTCCACATGGTCCCGGCTCCACTTGATCTTGTAGAGCGGCGGGCGGGAGAGGTAGACGTGCCCGTGCTCGATCAGGGGCCGCATGAAGCGGAACAGGAAGGTCAGCAGCAGGGTGTTGATGTGCTGGCCGTCGACGTCGGCGTCCGCCATCAGAATGATCTTGCGGTACCGGAGCTTCTCGATGTCGAAGTCCTCGTGCACGCCAGTGCCGAACGCGGAGATCATCGACTGGACCTCCTGGTTGTGCAGGATCTTGTCGATACGGGCCTTCTCGACGTTGAGGATCTTGCCGCGGATGGGAAGGATCGCCTGGTACTGCGGGTTGCGGCCGGACTTGGCCGAGCCACCGGCGGAGTCGCCCTCGACGATGAAGATCTCGCTCTTCGCCGGATCGTTGGACTGACAGTCGGACAGCTTGCCCGGCAGGGCCGCTGACTCCAGCAAGCCCTTGCGGCGGGTCAGGTCCCGTGCCTTGCGGGCCGCCAGCCGGGCGGTGGCCGCCTGGGTCGCCTTGCGGACGATGTCGGCCGCCTCGTTGGGGTTGCTGTCGAACCAGTCCGTCAGATGCTCGTGCACGACCTTCTGCACGAACGTCCTGGCCTCGCTGTTGCCCAGCTTGGTCTTGGTCTGGCCCTCGAACTGCGGCTCACCCAGCTTGACCGAGATGATCGCCGTCAGACCCTCGCGGATGTCCTCACCCGTGAGGTTGCCGTCCTTTTCGCGCAGCAGCTTCTTCTCGCGCGCATACCGGTTGACGACCGTGGTCAGCGCCGTACGGAAGCCCTCCTCGTGGGTGCCGCCCTCGTGGGTGTGGATGGTGTTGGCGTAGGAGTAGACGCTGTCGGTGAACTGGCTGTTCCACTGCAGCGCGACCTCCACCGACAGCAGCCGCTCGGTGTCCTCGGCGGCGATGGAGACGACGGAGGGGTGGACCGGCTCACCCTTGCGGGCATTGAGGTAGGCGACGAAGTCGGTGATGCCGCCGTCGTAGCGGTGGGAGACCGTCTTGGCCGCCTGCTCCCCGGCGGTGTCCGGACCCGCTTCGTCGGCCGCTGCCGTCGCGCGGGCCGACTCGCGCTCATCGGTGAGGGTCAGGGTCAGCCCCCGGTTGAGGAAGGCCATCTCCTGGAACCGCCGGGCCAGCGTCTCGAAGGAGTACTCGGTGGTCTCGAAGATGCCGCCGTCCGCCCAGAAGGTCAGGGACGTGCCCGTCTTCGAAGTGGCCTCGTGGCGGGCCAGCGGCGCGGTCGGCGCTCCGCCCTTGTACTCCTGGGTCCACCGGTAGCCGTCGGTCCAGATCTGTGCCGACAGCCTGGTCGAGAGCGCATTGACCACCGACAGGCCCACACCGTGCAAGCCGCCGGAGACGGCGTATCCGCCGCCCCCGAACTTGCCGCCCGCGTGCAGCACGGTCAGTACGACTTCCACGGCCGGCTTCTTCTCCACCGGGTGCATGCCGACGGGGATGCCGCGCCCGTTGTCGATCACCCGCACGCCGCCGTCGGCCAGGATCGTCACATCGATCCGGTCGGCCACCCCGGCCAGCGCCTCGTCGACGGAGTTGTCCACGATCTCCTGCACCAGATGGTGCAGACCCCGCTCACCCGTGGAGCCGATGTACATCCCGGGCCGCTTGCGTACCGCGTCCAGCCCGTCCAGGACGGTGATCGCGGTGGCGTCATACGCAGCAGCCCCGGCATGGCCGTTCTGCTCGGCGCGGAGCTCTCGGGGGCGGCGTGAGTGCCGGAAGTAGTCACAATGCTCTCTTTTCGGGCACGGCAAACCACGCTCCCGCGCGCCACGGCGCGAGAGCGGTCGGATCGCTGGACGGAAAACGTGTCGCGGGCAAGCCAAAGAAGCCCCTCAGGGCCCGCAGACCCCGACGCCAGGAGGGCGACGAGGCGCTTTCCAGGATACCGAAAACCCCATGCACACCTAGGGCGAGAAGCCCCCCAGGCGCCCCTCTCGCCGCCGCTGAGCCTGCCAGCCAATCCCCCCTGCCCGGCCAGCAGTAAAACCCCGGAGGGTGGCACGCGGGGGCTTTCTGGGCGCTTTGGCGCGCCGGGCTAAGGGAACTTTTTCGAGCGTGACGCTCCGCGGTCGAAAGCCGGCATCCCGGGGCGCGCGGCGGCCCGCCGTCCGCAGTGGTCAACGATGACCGGCTCGCCCAGCCAGCCGCCTGCCGGGCAGCGAGTGAGACAGGCCAACTGCCGGAGGAATGCAGGCTCGACATGCCCGCCCAGTGGCAGGGCACGACCCCCATGGCATCGGAGCGAGCGCGACTGCGGCGGTCCCCCCGCCAGCGCACACAAACCGTAAGATCGAAATTCACACTCCGCCCCGACTGCCCACCCCGCAAACGTTCGTCGTCCAGGTAGTCGCCGAGCTCATCCGCAAAGTGGAACTGCAACGGACAACGGAGGCGGTCGACTTGGGGATGCGGCGAGTGGACGCCTGATCGCTGATGTAGCTGTTACCTCGGGCTTCGCGCCGAGTCTTGCGAAAGGCGTGGAACCAACTGGCTGGAACCGAGAAGGTTGACGTGGGAAAGGCGTACCCTTCCCCCCATGACCGACCGCCATCCGAGGCACCCGGAGGTGCGGCGCTCCGCGCCGGAATGGGTGAAGACGGAGACCCTCCGCCCGGAGGCAGCCGGAGTCGACCCGGAAGCGCCTGAGTACCTGCCGCGGCACCACGATCTAGTCCTGGCGACCAACATGCTGGCGGCTGGCCTTCCCAAGGGAAGCCGCCTGGGGCTTCTGTATGGGATCGGCGCCCGCCTGCGCGATCTGGGACGGCACTGGGTCATCGAGGAGGAACCCAGCTCCAGAGCCCCAGCGGCGGAGGATCTGACGCGCCTCCTCCTACGCACAGCGGAGGAAGCCCCCGGCATCCCGTGCAGCACTTCTGGACTGCTTTACGGCCTTGACCCTGCGCCGCCTTCCGCCTCGTCGTTGGCTCTTGACGGACAGCACCAGCTTTTGGAGATGAAGGATGAACTTCATCTAGCTACTGGTTCAGGCAAGTCTTGGGCCATCGTGGCCTTCTGGACCGAGCGGTTGTATCAGCGACTGGGCCGCCTCAACCGGCACGGAGCAGTCCCAACAGCTGCCGAGGTCGTGCATATTGCCGACGAAGCGCACGCGCTCTCAGCGCTCCTGCTGGACCTCACGCAGCGCCTCCTTACCAGCTGCGTCAAGTGCTTCGGGCACTTCATTGCTCTTCCGCCCAATGACTCCTCACCATGCGGTGTCTTGCGTCTGGCCGTGCCGCGCGTGCCCCGGGCTCCAGGTACGAGTGCGACTCTCGGCCCGACTAAGTTCGCCCTCGCTGCATAGCTTCGCGCGGGGGCGTCGAGACCCGCGTGAGGTTGATCGTGAACGTGTCCCCCTGGTTGCTCCCATATCTGGTGTTGTTGCCCGTGGCCATCTGGTGGTACGGCGTAAGAGCCCGTCGGCTTTCGCGGCGCGTCAGGGCATGGGCTTCGCGTTTGAAGGTGCGGTCCCTCGCCGCACTCAAGCGTCGGCTCTGGCGCTTCCTGACAGAGCCCTCCCCTTTCGAAACCGATGAGGAGTCGCCGCAGACGGCCCCGCTGCGTCCCCGGTCCTGAACGGGTGAGTTGCGCGTGAGCGTTGAGCGGGTCACCTCCGCTCAGGGTGGTGACCCTCTCAACGTGCAGCGGCTACTTCACCGGCCAGTCGCCGAGTCAGCGAACCCGCAGACACCCGGGCCGCTGCTGGCCCTTGTGAGGCTGCTCCTGCTGAGTACGGCGGTGGTGTCGGACCTTGCTGCTACGTTGCGCGCTCCGGGGTTGGCCTGAGTGAAGGTGCACTGGGTGGAACCGCGGACCGAACGAGCCGAGCAGCCCGGGAGCACGATGTCCCACCTCACTCCGCGAAGCCTCAGCCACGGGTCCCGGCGGACAGCAGGCCGGCTGAAGACGCGGGTGCGCAGCTACTCCGCGGGCCGACAGTTCCTCCTCGGCCTGGCCGTGGGATTCCCACCCGTCCTCCTTCACCTGTGCACCATGCGCTCGGGACTGTCGTTCCCGGCCTCTGCGGCTTTGCTGGCCATGTCAACCGCCGGGTGCGCGACCTCGGTCTGGTTGATGCGCCCGTGGTTCGACTCACTGTCGAGAGCAGAGCAGAGACGGATCACCGCGCTTCCGATGGTCGGGTACATCGCGCTGGGATCGCTGTTCGTACTCTGCACGATTCTGCTGGCCTTCTCCGGCCGTTGGGCATCGTCCCTAGCTCATGCGCCAGCCGCCGCGTGACTGTGTCGCGCACCACGCCCTCCGACCCGCACTTCCGGCACCACGGATCCGGCTCGGCGACTCGGCACTCGATCACCGCCTGATCCGGCTCAAGGCGTTGCCCGACGGCTTCCAGACCGAGTTCATCGAGACGGCAGAACGTGGTCAGACAGGGCGCGGCGAAGATAGCGTGGAGCATGTCGAGGTCTTTCGGATGGGCAGTGTAGGAAGAACTTCCATCCTGGAAGACCTCCACGCCTACCCGCCAACACCCCCGACTACGAAGAGTCGATGAACGTCGCCGATCAGTAAACGTAGACGTACTGATTGAGGACGTTGATCGAAGGCGACGGATGGCTCTTAGTGGTGCCGTGGGGGTGCACCCAATGACAGATGTGTCGCAGGCGTGGGGCCCACTTGGATGTACCGAGGTAACGATCACTCCGCTGATCTGGGGTTTTTGCGCTGGTTGGCATTGAAGCGCGCTTTCTTCTGACGATTCCCACACGTGTTCATGTCACACCATTTGCGGGTGCGACTTTGGCTGGTGTCGAAGAAGGCGGCTTGGCAGGTTGGTGATGCACACAAGGCCAATTTTCCGTCTCGTTCGCCTGCGATGATGCTGATCGCGTCGGCGGCGATCACGCTGAGGGCATCTTCCACGCAGGAAGCCGAGCCAAGTAGCCATCGCCGCTTACCCTCGGGCGTCAGGATAGCCGCGGCCCGACCCTGAGCGCTGCAGTCATTGATGACTTGGACAGCAGACGCAGGGAGAGCGTCCTGGATCGCGGCCGCTGTCGCGGCGGCGTGAATCGACTCCCTCAGTTCCCGAGCGAGGTCGAGCTGGGCAGTGGTGCAGGACGCCACGGCGAGGCCGTTCACTGCCAGCCAGTCGACGAGTCGGTGCGGCGTGGGAATGCGCTCCACAGCGTTGCCATGACGCTCCGACAGAGTCCCCGTGAAGCTGGTCGCTAGCACGTTACCGAGGCGGAAGTCAGGGAACCCAGCACGCATGGAACCACCTTAGCAGGTTGCAGCGTGGCTCGGAGAACTGCTAGAACCTCCTTAGTCGGTTCGCGATAGATCGTAGCCGGTTCCACGATGGCCAGGAGGTCTCATGCCCCGTCTAACCAGCGACGTGCAAGCATTTGAAGCCCACGCAACTGACGCTGACCTCGACGATCTGCGCGCGCGACTAGCCGCGGCGCGACTACCGGAGGCTGAGACGGTCTATCGCGCCGCGCCCGACCCTCACCGATGGGAACAGGGCGTTCCTCTCGCCGACCTCGTCGGTGTCGTGAACTACTGGCGCACCGGGTACAACTGGCGGTCGTTCGAAGCGCGCCTTAACCGGATCGGCCAGTTCCGCACGACCATTGATGATCTGGGAATCCACTTCCTGCACCGCCGATCCGCGCGCGCAGATGCCACTCCTCTGATCTTGACGCACGGCTGGCCAGGCAGCATTGCTGAGTTCATCGATGTAGTAGACGAGCTGGCAGATCCGAAAGATGCAGACGCGCCAGCGTTCCACGTCGTGGTCCCGTCGCTACCAGGCTTTGGTTACAGCGACAAGCCGACCACCACCGGGTGGGGAACCGAAAAGATCGCGGCCGCATGGGTAGAACTGATGGGAAGGCTCGGCTACAGCAAGTTCGCAGCCCACGGCGGCGACTGGGGAGGTGTGATCACCACGGTCCTCGGCGGCAGGTTCCCGGCGCACGTTCTCGGCATCCACACAACGTTCGCGGAGGCACCACCCGGGTTGACAACGGACGGGCTGACGGCGGTCGAGCGCAAGTGGACCGAGGAAACCCGCGATTTCTGGCGCCACCACGCGGCGTACGCGAAGCAGCAGGCGACCCGACCGCAGACCATCGGCTACTCGCTCGTCGACTCACCGGTCGGGCTTCTTGCCTGGATCCTTGACAAGTTCGCCGAGTGGTCAGACACCGAAGATAGCCCGTTCGAGACGATTTCCAGAGACAGCGTTCTTGACAACGTCACCCTGTATTGGCTGACGCGGACCGGCGCATCGTCGGCCCGCATTTACTACGAAAGCCACAACTCGCTCGATCCCGAACTTCGGGTCGACGTCCCGTCAGCAATCAGTATGTATCCCCGCGACATCGAGAAGTGTCCGCGCGCCTGGGCACAGGAGCGGTACCGACAGATCGTCCGATGGAGGTCGCCCGAAATCGGGGGACATTTCCCGTCGCTGGAGGTTCCCGAGTATTTCGTCAAAGATCTACAAGAGGGCCTCGCGGCAGTGCTGGCCGCTAATCGGTGAACGCGGCTGGGTGCCGGCACTCGATCACCGCCTGATCCGGCTCAAGGCGTTGCCCGACGGCTTCCAGACCGAGCTCATCGAGACGGCAGAACGTGGTCAGACAGGGCGCGGCGAAGATAGCGTGGAGCATGTCGAGGTCTTTCGGATGGGCAGTGTAGGAACTTCCATCCTGGAAGACCTCCGCGCCTACCCGCCAACACCCTCAACTGCGAAGAGCCGATAATCCCCATGAGGGTGCTCTCTTCGGGACGCCGTTCGAGGCCACTCCGGGTACCTCGTCGATGGCAGGCATCGGCTCCCCATCCGGGTGCCATCGCTCGCGAAACCCGGCCTGTCCGCTTGGAACTGAAGAGCCTTCCTCGCCCTGAGCCACAGAGAGTTGTCGCCATCAGGCCAGGTCACGGGCCCAAAACTCCCCGGTCGCAGCCTCACTCCAGGGGGTTTCCAGGGGGTTCGAGCACGAATCCAGGGAGTTTTCAGGGTGTTTCAGCGCGGGACGGACCGGGACACGAAGGGCTCTGCCTGCGCACAACAGTGCAGGTCGTAGCACTCACTGACGAGGATCTCCGCAGGTCGACGGCTCTTCCGTTGCCAGAAGACCGTCAACCGCATGTGCCCGGTATCCAGCCCTGGGAGTGCAGCCGGGCACTTGTCGCTGACCGGCGGCGCATTCCGCCCTACGGTCGGGTCATGGCCCGATCCGGAGCAACCCCTCTCGCCCGCGCCGAGCAGTTCGTCTGGCTCACCGCCCGAGTGCTCGAGCAGCGCAGGTTCGCCTACCACTTCCTGTCCGGCACCTCCGGGGATCCTGGGGAGGCGAGCCGGTCCCACGCGGCCGACGCCGTCGAGACGGCTCTGGAGGCGTACCGCAACACCGACGGCGGCTACGGCCACGCCCTGGAGCCCGACCTGCGCGGCCCGGTCAGCCAGCCCCTGCACACCGCGCACGCGCTGCGGGTGCTCGACGGCATCGGCCGCTGCGGCGGCCAGCGCGTCGAACGAGTGTGCCGTTACCTGACGGAGGTATCCACCGAGGACGGAGCTCTGCCCGCGCTCCATCCCTCGCAGCGCGGCTACCCCGCTGCGCCCTGGATCCCGATCGTGGACGACCCGCCGAGCGATCTGCTCGCCACCGGGCCCGTGGTGGGGCTGCTGCACCGCAACGAGGTGTGGCACGCCTGGCTGTTCCGGGCCACCGACTTCTGCTGGGCGGCCGTCGAGTCGCTGGAGAAAACGCACCCGTACGAGGTAATGGCGGCCGTCGCCTTCCTCGAGGGAGCGCCGGACCGGGCGCGCGCCGAGGCCGCCGCGGAGCGGCTCGGGCGGCTCGTACGGGAGCAGGAGCTGGTGGTGCTGGAGCCGGACCGGGCGCGGGACCATCCGGTGCCGGAGGGCTACGGGCCGGGCGAGCACCACTTCCCGTACGACTTCGCGCGGACCCCGGATTCCCCCGCCCGCCGCTGGTTCACCGATGCCGAGTTCAGCCGGTCGCTCGACTTCCTGGCGGACGCGCAGCGGGAGGACGGCGGCTGGCCGATCCGCTGGCGCGCCTGGGCGCCGGGCACTGAGCTCGAATCCCGGCCGATGGTGACGGTCGAGTCGCTGCTGACGCTGCGCGCCTTCGGCCGTCCCCTCTGATCGCGCTCACTGATCCGGCCTCATCGCGGCCCGTCCCCGGGCTCGCGCAGGGAGGCCGGGCCAGCCCGGCAGCCGGCCGGTGCAGCAACGCCGGCTTCCCGAGCACCGGACCGCGCCGGACGGTGCGTCACCCGCCGAGCGCTCGTACGCCCGCGGTGACGAGCACGGCGAGGGCGACGACCACCAGGAAGGGGGCGCGCAGCACCAGCGCGAGCGCCGCCGCCACGAGCCCCGCCGCGCGGGCGTCCAGTACCAGGGCGCGCCCGTCGTCGCCGAATGTCTGGATGGCGATCAGCGCGGCGAGCAGAGCGACGGGGAGCAGGGCCGCGAGCTGTCTCACCCTCGGGCGCTCCAGTGCGCCCGAGGGCACGGAAAGGCCCAGCAGCTTGACGAGGTAGCAGCCGAGAACGGTGACGCCGATGGCGATCCAGACGCTCATCGAACCTCCTCGGTGATCTCACCGGACGTCTCACCGGACGTCTCACCGGTCTCGGACGCGGTCTCCGCGGGCGCGGCCCCACGGCCCCGCAGCGCGAGCACGACGGGTGCCGCGACAGCCGCGACGAGGACCGGCACACCGGTCGGCAGCAGCGGGTGGCAGACGAGGGCGAGCACGACGGCGAGTCCTGCCACGGCGCGCTCGGAGGCTGTATGGAGCATGGGCGCCAGCAACGCGAGGAAGACGGCCGGGCCGGCCGCGTCCAGCCCCCACGCGTTGGGGTCGCCGAGAGCGGCGGCACCGAGTGCGCCGAGCAGCGTGGTGAGGTTCCACAGCACGTACAGGGTCAGCCCGGTGACGGTGAAGCCGATCCGCGCGCTGCGCCGGTCGGGCTGGGCGAGGGCCACCGCGGAGGTCTCGTCGATGACCCAGTGGGCGGCGAAGGGGCGCACGGCACGCGGGAGGCGGAGCAGTTGGGAGAGCCGCAGCCCGTAGAAGGCGTTGCGTACCCCCAGGAAGAACGCCCCCGCCGCGGCGGTGAACGGGTTGCCGCCTGCCGCGAGAGCTCCGACCAGGGCGAACTGCGAGGCGCCGGTGAAGACGAGCAGGCTCAGCGCGCAGGTCTGGAGGAGGGTGAGGCCCGCGCCCGCCGAGGTCACGCCGAAGGCGAAGCCGGAGAGCCCGACGGCGACCCCCACGCCCAGAGCGTCGCGCACCACTGCCGCGTCGGGGCGTCCCGCCGGCTCCGTCGGTATTCGAGTCGGTATTCGAGTCCGTTCTGTCACGCCCCGAACGCTACGAGCCGGAGCCGGGCTCCGTCTTGTACATTCTTGCGGCTGCGCCCGTGGCCCGGTCCGGGGTGGCGTCTGTCGCCGCGGAGGCGCGGAACCGCTCCCGCCGGTACGCCCCGGGCGGCACTCCGACGATCCGGCCGAAGTGACGGTTCAGGTGCGGCTGATCGGTGAAGCCGACCGCTACGGCGGCCTCGGCGGGTGCCGTCCCCGCGTCCAGGAGGCCGCGCGCACGCCGCACCCGGGCGTCGGTGAGCCAGGCGTGGGGCGGCATGCCGTAGGTGTCGCGGAAGGCCCGAAGCAGCGCGAACGGGCTGGTGCCGAGATCGCTCGCCAGCTTCTCCAGGGACGGCGGATCGACCATCCGGTCCTCGAGCACGGCGCGGGCGCGTTCGGCCCGGCGCGCGCCCGCTGTGGGCGCCGTGCGCGCCGGCATCGGCCCGCCGTGCAGGCGCAGCAGCCGGGCGAGTACGACCCGCAGCAGGGTGTCGGCGGCGAGCGCGTTCCCTTCCTCCGCGGCCCGGTGCACCTCGGTGACCAGCCTGCAGGAGTAGGGGTCGTCGACCACCGCGGAGGCGAAGGCGGGCGTCCCGCGGATCGTGGTGGTCTCGGCGGCGATCCCGGCGACCGTGTCCGCGTCCGGATAGAGCGCGCTGTACGTCCAGCCCTCGGGAACCGCGGCCCGACCGGTGTGCGGGCTGCCGGGGTTGATCAGCGCGAGCCCGCCGGCCCCGGCGCGCTCCACCGTGCCCCGGTGCTGGAACGCCTCCACCCCCTCGGTGATCGCGGCGACGACGAAGTTCTCGTGGGTGTGCCGGACGAACCTCTTGTGCACGTACCGCGCCCGCAGCAGATCCACGCCGGGCAGCTCGGGGTACTGCCAGTACCGCGCGCTCTCCTGCCTCGCCATAGAGCCATTGTGCGCCGCCTCCGCGCACCGCTGACCTGCGGGTCCGGACCGTTGTCAGTGCCGGGGTGCACGATGGGGAGCATGTCCGACGACCCGGCCGCCTCTGCCCTCGACGCGTTCTCGCCCGCGACCCGTGCCTGGTTCAAGGGAGCCTTCACCGCGCCCACCGCCGCGCAGGCGGGTGCCTGGCAGGCCATCGACGAGGGCTCGGACGTGCTGGTCGTGGCCCCGACCGGGTCGGGCAAGACACTCGCCGCCTTCCTCGCCGCTCTGGACAGTCTGGCGGGCACGCCCCCGCCCGCCGAGCCGAAGAAGCGCTGCCGGGTGCTGTACATCTCACCGCTCAAGGCCCTCGCGGTCGACGTGGAGCGCAATCTGCGCAGCCCGCTGACCGGCATCAGGCACGAGGCCGTACGGCTCGGGCTGCCGGAGCCGGAGGTGCGGGTCGGCATCCGCTCCGGTGACACCCCGCCCGCCGAGCGCCGCTCCATGGCGCTCCGCCCGCCGGACATCCTCATCACCACCCCCGAGTCGCTGTTCCTGATGCTCACCTCCTCCACCCGGGACGCGCTGGCCGGGGTGGAGACGGTCATCGTCGACGAGGTGCACGCGGTGGCGGGCACCAAACGGGGCGCGCACCTGGCCCTGTCGCTGGAGCGGCTGGACGAGCTGCTCGAGCGCCCGGCCCGGCGGATCGGCCTGTCCGCCACCGTCCGTCCCGTGGACGAGGTCGCCCGCTATCTGTCGCCGCAGCGCCGGGCCAAGGTCGTACAGCCGCCGTCCGGCAAGGAGTTCGACCTGTCGGTGGTCGTACCGGTGGAGGACCTCGGCGAGCTCGGCGGCTCACCGGCCGCGGACACCGAGGGCGGCGGCATCGGCGAGAAGCCGTCGATCTGGCCGCATGTGGAGGAGCGCATCGCGGACCTGGTGGAAGCCCATCGCTCCACCATCGTCTTCGCCAACTCCCGCCGCCTCGCGGAGCGGCTGTGCAACCGGCTCAACGAGATCGGATACGAACGCGCCACCGGTGAGCCCATGCCGGAGCACCACTCCCCCGCCGAGATCATGGCTGAGTCGGGCGCTGCCAGGGGCGCGCCTCCGGTGATGGCCCGGGCGCATCACGGGTCGGTGTCCAAGGAGCAGCGGGCGCTGGTCGAGGAGGACTTGAAGGCCGGCCGGCTGCCCGCCGTCGTGGCCACCTCCAGTCTCGAACTGGGCATCGACATGGGTGCGGTGGACCTCGTCGTCCAGGTCGAGTCACCGCCCTCCGTCGCCTCCGGACTGCAGCGGGTCGGGCGCGCCGGCCACCAGGTGGGCGCGGTCTCCACCGGTGTGGTCTTCCCCAAGTACCGCGGCGACCTGGTGCAGGCTGCCGTGGTCACCGAGCGGATGCGCACCGGCGCCATCGAGTCCCTGCGCGTCCCGTCGAACCCGCTGGATGTCCTGGCACAGCAGATCGTCGCGATGACGGCGATGGACAGCTGGGACGTCGACGAGCTGCTCACGGTGGTCCGGCGGGCCGCCTCGTTCGCCTCGCTGCCGGAGTCCGCCTACACCGCGGTGCTGGACATGCTCGCCGGCCGCTACCCCTCGGACGCCTTCGCCGAGCTGCGCCCCCGGCTCGTATGGGATCGCGTGGCGGGGACGGTGACGGGCCGGCCCGGCGCGCAGCGGCTGGCGGTGACCTCGGGCGGGACGATCCCGGACCGCGGCCTGTTCGGCGTGTTCCTGGCCGGTGCGGACCCGAAGAAGGGCGGCGGCCGGGTCGGCGAGCTCGATGAGGAGATGGTCTACGAGTCGCGGGTCGGCGATGTCTTCACCCTGGGTACCACCACGTGGCGGATCGAGGACATCACGCGCGACCGGGTGCTGGTCTCGCCCGCGCCCGGGGTGCCGGGGCGGCTGCCGTTCTGGAAGGGCGACCAGCTCGGCCGCCCGCTCGAACTGGGCCGTGCGCTGGGCGCGTTCCTGCGCGAGGTCGGCGCTCTCGCCCCCGACGACGCCCGGTTGCGCCTGGTGGCGGCGGGCCTGGACGCCTGGGCGGCGGACAATGTGCTGGCGTACCTCACCGAGCAGCGCCAGGCCTGCGGGCACGTCCCGGACGACCGGACCATCGTCGTCGAGCGGTTCCGGGACGAGCTGGGCGACTGGCGGGTCGTCGTGCACTCGCCCTTCGGTGCGCAGGTGCACGCCCCGTGGGCGCTCGCGCTGGGCGCCCGCCTCTCCGAGCGGTACGGCATGGACGCCCAGGTCATGCACGCGGACGACGGCATCGTGCTGCGGCTGCCGGACGCCGATGTGATGGGCCTGGACCTGCTCGACATGGACGCGGACCAGGCCCGGCAGGGCACCGAGTTCGACTCCGGCCAGTCCCCGGTGGGCGCCGCGGATGTCGCCTTCGACAAGGGCGAAGTGGATCAGCTGGTCACCGACCGGATCGGCAGCTCGGCGCTGTTCGCCTCCCGCTTCCGTGAGTGCGCCGCGCGCGCTCTGCTGCTGCCGCGCCGAAACCCCGGGAAGCGCACCCCCCTGTGGCAGCAGCGCCAGCGTGCCGCCCAGCTCCTCCAGGTCGCCTCGGAGTTCGGCTCGTTCCCGATCGTCCTGGAGGCCGTACGCGAGTGCCTGCAGGACGTCTTCGATGTGCCCGGCCTCACCGAGCTGATGGGCGATATCGAGTCCAGACGGGTCCGGCTCGTCGAGGTCACCACAACCGAGCCGTCCCCCTTCGCCCGCTCGCTGCTCTTCGGCTATGTCGCGCAGTATCTGTACGAGGGCGACTCCCCGCTCGCGGAGCGGCGCGCGGCCGCCCTGTCGCTGGACTCGCGACTGCTGGCCGAGCTGCTGGGCCAGGCCGAGCTGCGCGAGCTGCTCGACCCCGAGGTGCTGTCCGAGCTGGAGCGCGAGCTGCAGTGGCTGACCGAGGACCGGCGGGTCAAGGATGTCGAGGGCGTGGCCGATGTGCTGCGTCTGCTCGGCCCGCTGACCGACGCCGCACTGTCCGAGCGCGGCGCGGAAACCCAGTGGGCGCAGGAGTTGGCGGCGGCCCGCCGCGCCATCCGGGTGCGGATCGCGGGGGACGACCACTGGGCTGCCGTCGAGGACGCCGGACGGCTGCGGGACGCGCTGGGCACCGCGCTGCCGGTCGGTGTGCCCGAGGCCTTCACCGAGCCGGTCAAGGACCCGCTCGGCGATCTCCTCGCGCGCTACGCCCGCACGCACGGCCCGTTCACCTCCGCGGAGGCCGCGGAGCGGTTCGGTATCGGCGCCGCCGTCACCGACGGGGCCCTGCACAGGCTGGCCGCCGCGGGCCGTGTCGTCCAGGGCGAATTCCACCCGGCGGGGATCGGACAGGAATGGTGCGACAGCGGAGTGCTGAGACGGCTGCGGCGCCGCTCCCTGGCGGCGCTGCGGCAGGAGCTGGAGCCCGTACCGCCCGCCGCGCTCGCGTCGTTCCTGCCGCAATGGCAGCACGTCGGCACGCACAGCCTGCGCGGGGTGGACGGCCTGCTGCGGGCGATCGAGCAGTTGCAGGGTGCCCCGGTGCCCGCCTCCGCCCTGGAGAAGCTGGTGCTCCCGTCCCGTGTCACCGGCTACTCCCCGGCCATGCTGGACGAGTTGACCGCCTCGGGGGAGGTCGTGTGGGGCGGGGCGGGGGCGCTGCCCGGCAAGGACGGCTGGGTGTCGCTGTTCGTCGCCGACGCCGCGCCGCTGCTGCTGCCGCCGCCCCATCCGCTCGAGACCGGCCCGCTCCACCAGGCCGTCCTCGACGCCCTGTCGGGGGGCTACGGCCTCTTCTTCCGTCAGATAGCGGACCAGGTCCGCGCCGTGGTTCCGGAGTGCACCGAGCCCGAGTTGGCCGACACCGTCTGGGATCTCGCCTGGTCCGGCCGGCTCACCAACGACACCTTGTCCCCGCTGCGTTCCCTGCTGGGCTCCGGCCGCACCGCGGGTGCCACCGCCCACCGGGCGAAGCGCTCCGTGCCCCGCGGCCGGTACGGCACACTCACCGCGCTCACCGGCCGTACGGCCCGGCCCACCGCGTCACGCAACGGCCCGCCGACGGTCGCCGGACGCTGGTCCCTGCTGCCCGAGCGCGAGACCGACACCACTCACCGCGCCCACGCCCTGGCGCGCGCGCTCCTGGACCGGCACGGCGTGGTGACCCGCGGCGCGGTCTCGGCCGAGGGCGTGGAGGGCGGCTTCTCCGCCGCGTACCGCGTGCTGTCCGTCTTCGAGGACACCGGGCAGGCCCGGCGCGGATATGTCGTGGAGGGCCTGGGCGCGGCGCAGTTCGCGATGGACGGCGCGGTCGACCGGCTCCGCGCGGTCTCCACGGCCCGGGAGCGCGAGGCTGCTGAAGGGCCGGTCGCGGCCCTTCCTCCCGGGTTCCCCCAGGAGGCCGCCGGCGGGTCGAGCCGGAACGGCCCGGGCAGGGCGGTCGTACTCGCCGCCGCCGACCCTGCCAACGCCTACGGCGCCGCACTGCCCTGGCCCGAGCCTCCCACCGGCGCCGGCCACAAGCCGGGCCGCAAGGCGGGTGCCCTGGTGGTGCTGGTGGCGGGCGAGCTCGTGCTGTACGTCGAGCGCGGCGGCAAGACCCTTCTCGCCTGGCCGGGTCCCGACGCGGAGAACCCGGACACCGACGCCCGGCTGCATGCCGCCGCCGAAGGGCTGGCACAGGCGACCCGCAACGGCGCCCTCGGTACGGTCACGGTGGAGCGCGCCAACGGTGCGCCGGCTCTCTCCTCCCCCCTGGGGCGGGCCCTGGAGTCCGCGGGCTTCCACGCCACCCCGCGCGGTCTGCGTATGCGGCCGACCTGACGCGCCGCCCCGCGGACCGGGGCCGTTGCGGGGCGGCACGGGAACTGCGCTTCCCCTGTGCGGGAACGGGGCGAGGCAAGGAGGACGAGCCCGCCGGGCGGAAGGGCCGCGTGCTCGCCGGACTGGGAACCGGGCTTGCCCACAGGCCGACCGCAGGCAAGCCGCGAACCGCGGCAGCCGTGTCGTCGCAGCAGGCGGAGGGGCCACCGGCGGATGCTGCGAGCTCGCCCGCAGGACAGAGGGCAGCCGGGAGGCAGCCACGACCGCGCCGCCACGTACCGACCCCGCGGCGGCATCATGGCTGCATGCCTGAAGGAGACACGGTCTGGGGGACGGCGCGGCGGCTGCACGAGGCGCTCGCGGGCGAGCGCCTCGTCCGCTCCGATCTTCGCGTGCCCAAGCTCGCCACCGTCGATCTGTCCGGCCGGGAGGTCACCGAGATCGTCTCCCGCGGCAAGCATCTGCTCACCCGGGTCGAGGGCGGCCTCACCCTCCACTCCCATCTGCGGATGGACGGCACCTGGCACCTCTATACCGCGGGCGAGCGCTGGCGCGGCGGCCCGGAACACCAGATCCGCGCCATCCTGGCCACCCCGGCGCGGATCGCGGTCGGCTACCGCCTTCCCGTGCTCGGGCTCGTGCGCACGGCCGACGAGGACAGCGTCGTGGGCCATCTCGGCCCGGATCCGCTCGGCCCCGACTGGGACCCGGACGAGGCCCTGCGCCGACTGCTCTCCGACCCGTCACGCCCCCTCGGCGAGGCCCTCCTCGACCAGCGCAACCTCGCCGGCATCGGCAATGTCTACAAGTCCGAACTGTGCTTCCTGGCCCGCTGCGCCCCCTGGCTCCCCGTGGGCGAGGTGCCTGACCCGGAGCGCCTGGTGACCCTCGCCAAGCGGCTTCTCGACATCAACAAGTCCCGCCTCGCACGGACCACGACCGCCGACCCGCGCCGCGACCACCGGTTGTGGGTCTACGGCAGGGCGGGTCGGCCGTGCCGGCGCTGCGGCACCGCCGTACTCTCCATGGCTCAGGGTGCCGCGGGCCAGGAGCGGTCCACGTACTGGTGCCCTGCGTGCCAGTCGGCCGAGCCCGCAAACTGACCACAGCCGCCCCCGCCCCAGGCCTGCACCCAGACCGGCACCGCACCCCGCACCCCGCACAACAATTGACGGTCCGTCAGACATGCCCTTACGGTCACGCCATGACCGTCCAGGCGTACGACCTCACGGGACGCAGCGCGTTCGTCACCGGCGCCGCGAGCGGCATCGGCCGCGCCACCGCGGTGCTGCTCGCCGAGGCCGGAGCGGCCGTCCACTGTGCCGACCGCGACGAGAAGGGCGTGCGGGAAACCGCCGGGCAGATCTCGGCCACGGGCGGCACCGCCCACACCCACCCCCTCGATGTGACCGACCGCGCCCAGGTAGCGGCCGCCGTAACCGAGGCCGTACGCATCAGCGGCCGACTCGATGTGATGGCGGCCATCGCGGGCGTCATGCACTCCAGTCCGGTCCTGGAGACCACCGACGGCGACCTCGACCGCGTCCTGGCGGTCAATTTCAAGGGCGTGCTCCACAGCTGCCAGGAAGCAGCCCGCGCCATGATCGCCGCGCGCATCCCCGGCAGCATCGTCACCATGGCCTCGGGCGCAGTCGACACCGGCGCCCCCGGGCTGCTCTGCTACAGCGCCGCGAAAGCCGCCGTCGTCCAGCTCACCAGGACACTCGCCGCCGAAGTGGGGCGGCACGGCGTACGCGTCAACGCCGTCGCTCCCGGCTGGATCCGCACCCCCATGACCGACAGACACGGCTCCGCCGCCCAGCACCGGGCGGAACAGACGATGGTCCGCGCTTCTCCCCTGGGCCGGGTGGGCGAACCCGAGGACGTCGCCCACGCAGTGCTCCATCTCGCCTCGGACGCCTCGTCGTTCACGACCGGTCAGATCCTGCGCCCCAACGGCGGCGTCGCGATGCCCTGGTAGTCCGGGCCGCGGGTTTCGGCACGCAGTGCACGGGCAGCAGACTCAGCCCCCAGCCACCGGCGGCCACGGTCGCCTCCAGCGGTCCGCACTGTTCGGGCTGGACCACGAGGCGCAGCACGGCCCAGCACCACACCGCCACCAGAGCGGGTGCGACCACCCGTCGGCCCGTCGCACCCCCCGCCGGTTTTCGCACCGGCCCGGGGCTTGCCGTACGGGCCGGTATTCGCACCGGCCCCGGACCCGCCGCACGGGCCGGTATTCGCACCGGATCGCCGTCCCCGTCCTCGCGCCATGCCATGACTGCCTCCTCGTCGGCCGGCACGGGGTCCTGCCCGGCCGATGGTGCCGGGCAATGCCCGGCACCATCGGCAACTGGCTGCTGCGCCCCCGGACTGCCCGAATCACCGGATCCCCGGCGCTACGGTCCTCCCGGCTCTGCGGTTTCCTGCTCCGCGGTTTCCTGCTCTGCGGTTCCGGTTCAGGCGTTCTCGGCCTGGAACATCCAGTGGTGCTTCTCCAGATCGGCCGTCAGCCCGATGAGAATGTCCTGGCTCACCGGGTCCGGCTTCTCCGTCGCGGCAATGCGCTCCCGCATCCGGGTGATCACGGAGCCCAGGGCGTTGACCAGCGCCCGCACCGCATCCACGTCCTTGATCCAGCCGTCGGCGATTGTGGCGATCCCGCTGGTCTTGGCGACCGTGTCGGACCGCCCGTCCGGAGAGACGCCCAGAGCCGAGGCCCGCTCAGCCACGGTGTCGGTGTGCGTCCGCGCACTGGTCACGACCTCGTCGAGCTGCAGATGCACCGAACGGAACCGCGGGCCCACGACGTTCCAGTGAACCTGCTTGGCCACCAGGGAAAGATCCACCAAGTCCACCAGCGCACCCTGAAGGGCGTCACCCACGGTCTTGAGATCCTCGTCGGACAGCGGGCTCTTGACGACAGACATCCGGTTCCTCCTGGTTTGTCGTATCGGTCCTCTCAACCATCGCATACCCGCGTCGGCGAGGTCATTCCAGGAAAAACGTCGAGCCCCGGTCGGCGGTGCCGACCGGGGCTCGACGGATGACTACTGGGCTGTGCGGCAACAATCAGGCCGCGACGACGTCGACCGCCTCCGCAGGCGCCTTGATCGTCACCCGCTCCTCCGGGACGCCCGTCACGGACGTCACCGAGACCGAATTGAGCATCGGTCGCATCGACGCAGGCACCGGCTCGCTCGCCGCCGCGGACTGCGCCAGCTCAGCCAGCGACAGTTCGTCGCTCACCTCGCGCATGACTTCGGACATCCGTACGTCCAGCGCATCGCAGATTGACGAGAGCAGCTCGGAGGATGCCTCCTTCTGCCCTCTCTCGACCTCAGAGAGGTAGCCGAGGGAGACCCGCGCCGACGAGGAGACTTCGCGCAGGGTTCGGCCCTGACGCTGGCGCTGCCGACGCAGCACGTCACCCAGCAGGCGACGGAGCAGAATCATCGGTGGCTCCCTCCTCGGACCTCGGATCCGGATCCTTCTCGCCCCACCGTACCGCCTCGGGCCTCGGCCGTGCGGGGAGCGATGACGTGTTCACTCAGGGCTGCAAACATCAATTCCCCCCGCTCTGTTCCGTATCCTGTGCCCGCGCATTTTCGATCAGTTCCCCCAGAAGCAGCCCGAGCGCCGCCTGGACGGTCTGCCGACGGATCTCCGCCCTGTCCCCGTCGAGCCTCAGGTCCAGCCGGCGGCTGGTGCCGCAGGGACCGGCCACTCCCACATGGACCGTGCCGACCGGCTGTCCGTCCTGTGGCTCCGGCCCGGCGACCCCGGTCGTCGACACTCCCCAGTCTGCGCCCAGAAGCCGCCGCACGCCCGTCGCCATCTGTCGCGCGACCTCAGGGTCGACAGCTCCGCGTTCGGCGAGCAGAACGCCGTCCACGCCCAGCAGGGCACGCTTCACATCGGAGGCGTAGGCGGTCACCGAGCCCCGGAAGGCCTTCGAGGCGCCCGCGGCCCCGGTCAGTTCCGCGGCGACGAGGCCACCGGTCAGGGATTCGGCCGCGGCGAGGGTCTGCCCGCGCAGCACGAGCAGCTCGAGCACGTCCGATGCCCGAACGTCGCTCACTGCGCGGCGCCCCCGGCCGCACGTACGCGCTCAGCCGCAATCCCGGCACGGTGCAGGACCAGGGCCTGTCGTACGTAGTCGAGTCCCGTCACCACCGTCAGCAGCACCGCGACAGCCATCACCCAGAAGCGCAGGGTGGCCAGCGGCCCGGTCAGCGCGAGGATGTACATCCCGACGGCCGTGCCCTGGGCGAGGGTCTTGAGCTTGCCGCCGCGGCTCGCGGGAATGACCGCGACTTTGATCACCCAGAATCGCATCAGGGTGATCCCGATCTCCCGGAAGAGAATCACGCCCGTGACCCACCAGGGCAGGTCGCCCAGGCCGGAGAGGCAGATCAGCGCGGCGCCCATGATGGCCTTGTCCGCTATCGGATCGGCGATCTTGCCGAAGTCCGTGACCAGGTTGTACCGCCGTGCCAGCTGACCGTCGAACAGGTCGGTGATCATGGCGACGGCGAACGCCGCCCAGGCGAAGGCGCGCCAGGCCGGGTCGTAACCCCCGTTGTGCAGAAGCAACAACACGAACCCCGGCACGAGCAGCAGCCGGACCATGGTGAGGATATTGGCGATGTTCCACAAACCGGCCTGCGGAACGGCCGGGGCAGTCACCGAGCCGCCCCGCACCGGCGCGCGGCCGGGACCGCCCGCTGCGGACGCGGGGACTCCGCTCATGCGGCTGCCTCCTCGTCCGGACACTCTCCGCGGGCGAGGGGCTCCGCGACCAGGTCGACACCTTCGGTCGCCACCACCTTGGCTTCGACGATACGACCGGGGGCGAGGCCGCCGGCGTCCGTGAGGATCACCTGGCCGTCGGTCTCCGGTGCCTGGTGCACGCCCCGCCCGACAGCGCCCTCCTCGTCGGCGACCGTCTCGACCAGCACCTCGACCGTCTCCCCCAGCCGCTCCTCGGCTCGCTGGGCGGTCAGCTCGTCGGCGAGCCGTGAAATGTGCGCCAGCCGCTCCGCGATGACGTCCTCGTCGAGCTTGCCGTCGTACGTCAGTGCCTCGGTGCCCTCCTCGTCGGAGTAGCCGAACACTCCGATGGCGTCCAGCCGCGCGCCGGTGAGGAAGCGCTCCAGCTCGGCCAGGTCGGCCTCGGTCTCGCCGGGGAAGCCGACGATGAAATTCGACCGGGCACCGGCCTGCGGGGCCTTGGAGCGGATCTGGTCCAGCAGTTCCAGGAAGCGGTCCGTGTCGCCGAAGCGCCGCATCGCGCGCAGCACGCCGGGCGCCGAATGCTGGAAGGACAGGTCGAAGTACGGCGCGACCTTCGGTGTCGAGGTCAGGACCTCGATCAGGCCGGGGCGCATCTCGGCGGGCTGCAGATAGCTGACCCGGATGCGCTCGATGCCGTCGACTTCCGCCAGCTCCGGCAGCAGCGTCTCCAGCAGCCGGATGTCCCCCAGGTCCTTGCCGTAGGAGGTGTTGTTCTCGGAGACGAGCATGACCTCCTTGACGCCCTGGTCCGCCAGCCACCGGGTCTCGGTGAGCACATCGGAGGGGCGCCGGGAGATGAAGGACCCGCGGAAGGCCGGGATGGCGCAGAACGAGCAGCGCCGGTCGCAGCCGGACGCCAGCTTGACCGAGGCGACGGGGCTGGAGTCCAGTCGGCGGCGCAGCGGCGCACGCGGCCCGGAGGCGGGCGCGACGCCCTCCGGGAGGTCCTGGGGCACCGTCGGAAGGTCTCCGTGGCCGGGCAGCGCCACCGAGGCGTCCTGCCGCTCGGCCGGGCTGACCGGCAGCAGCTTGCGCCGGTCGCGCGGTGTGTGCGAGGCGTGAATGCCGCCGGACAGGATGGTCTGCAGTCGGTCGGAGATGTCCGCGTAGTCGTCGAATCCGAGCACCCCGTCTGCCTCGGGCAGCGCCGCGGCGAGATCCTTGCCGTACCGCTCCGCCATGCAGCCGACGGCAACCACGGCCTTCGTGCGGCCGCCTCCCTCGGAGGCCGCGGCCTTCAGGTCGTTGGCTTCGAGAAGGGCGTCGACCGAGTCCTTTTTGGCAGCTTCGACGAACCCGCAGGTGTTGACGACGGCGACGTCGGCGTCGGCGGCTTCCTCGACGAGATCCCACCCGTCCGCCGCCAGACGGCCGGCGAGCTCTTCCGAGTCCACCTCGTTACGGGCGCAGCCAAGAGTGACAAGAGCGACGGTACGGCGTTCGGGCATGAACTCAGCCTACTTTGTCCCGGCGGCGCCCTCCGCTGCCAGGGTTGCCCTGCCCGCCCGAACGAGCCGCGCGTCAGCCTGCCTCAGGATCTCCCTTGGTGTAGCTCAGCCGCTGGACCTGCCCCTTCTCGCCACGGTCGTCGATCTCCTTGCCGTTGACGAAGAGCTGGATCGCCCCCGCATTGCCCAGCACGAGATCGATGCGCTTCTTGTCGGTGAACGTCTTGGAAGCGCCGCGCTTCAGCACGCCCTCGTGCAGCAGGCGCCCGTTGTGGTCCTTCGCCGAGATCCAGCTCGAGCCGTCCTCGGCGGTGAGCTTGACCGTGACCTTGTCGTGTGGCGCCGCCGCGATGGCACTGTCGGACGGCTTCGGGTCGGACGGCTTGTTCTGGTGCGGGCTGGAGCTCGGCTTCGCCGGCTCGGTGGCGTCGCCGGCCACAGCCTTGCCGCTGCCCTTCCCGTCGCCGCTGAAGACGGTGAATCCGACGAACCCGACGACGGCGACGATCGCCGCCACCATCGCCGCGGTCCAGTTGGGCCTGCGGGGTTCGGGCCGGATCCGCTCCGCTTCGAACAGCGGCGCCGCCGGGGTCGGCTCGGGACGCCCGCCGTGCTCGGCGTCGTACTGCTCGACAAGCCCGGCCGGATCGAGGCCGATGGCACGGGCGAGCGTGCGGATATGGCCGCGCGCGTACACATCGCCACCACAGCGGGTGAAATCGTCCTGCTCCATCGCGTGCACGATGGGGATGCGCACCCGCGTGCGGGAACTGACCTCGTCGACGGTCAGTCCGGCATCGATACGGGCCTGCTGAAGGGCGCGACCGACCGAAGGCCGGTCGTCTTCGGCAGATTCGACGGAGGGGCGGTCGTCTTCGACGGAAGGCCGGTCATCTGAGGGGGAGTTGCCGATGGACACGAGGGCGCCTTTCGAGCGTGTAGCCACCTGCTGGATGCTCAGTCTAGGGGTGGTACGAAAGGGTGGGGCAACCGGGAGGACAGAGTTTGTACGCCATCCGAATGGCCGCGCCACCAAGGGTTCGCCTACCCACTCGTCCCACCATTCAACTTGACGTATGGGCAGCGAAAACGGTTGCTCGGTTCCGCCTTACGGGTGAGGCTCTCCGCGGATCACCGCGAGCACCCCGTCCAGGTCGTCCGGTTTGATCAGTACATCGCGTGCCTTGGAACCCTCACTGGGGCCGACGACCCCGCGCGACTCCATGAGATCCATCAGCCGGCCGGCCTTCGCGAAGCCCACCCGCAACTTCCGCTGGAGCATCGAGGTCGAGCCGAACTGCGTCGAGACCACCAGCTCCGCCGCCTGGCAGAGCAGGTCCAGATCGTCGCCGATCTCCTCGTCGATCTCCTTCTTCTTCGCCGTCCCCACCGTGACGTCGTCCCGGAAGACCGGTGCCATCTGAGCCTTGCAGTGCTCGACGACGGCTTCGACCTCGTCCTCCGTCACAAAGGCGCCTTGCATCCGGACCGGCTTGCTCGCCCCCATCGGCAGGAAGAGCCCGTCACCCTTGCCGATCAGCTTCTCGGCGCCCGGCTGGTCCAGGATGACCCGGCTGTCGGCCAGCGAGGAGGTCGCGAAGGCGAGCCGCGAGGGCACATTCGCCTTGATCAGACCGGTGACGACATCGACGCTGGGCCGCTGTGTCGCCAGCACCAGGTGGATCCCCGCGGCCCGCGCCAGCTGGGTGATCCGGACGATCGCGTCCTCGACGTCACGCGGCGCGACCATCATCAGGTCGGCGAGCTCGTCGACGATCACCAGCAGGTACGGGTACGGCGACAGCTCCCGCTCGCTGCCCTCCGGCGCCTTCGCCTTGCCGCTGCGCACCGCCGCGTTGAAGTCGTCGATGTGCCGGTAGCCGTACGCGGCCAGGTCGTCGTAGCGCAGGTCCATCTCGCGGACGACCCACTGCAGGGCCTCGGCGGCGCGCTTGGGATTGGTGATGATCGGCGTGATCAGGTGCGGAATGCCCTCGTACGCGGTCAGCTCGACGCGCTTGGGGTCGACCAGCACCATCCGCACGTCCTCCGGGGTGGCACGCGCCATGACGGAGGTGATCAGGCAGTTGATGCAGGACGACTTGCCGGAGCCGGTCGCGCCGGCGACCAGGAGGTGCGGCATCTTGGCGAGGTTGGCCATCACATAGCCGCCCTCGACGTCCTTGCCGAGCGCGACGAGCATCGGGTGCTCGTCACCGGCGGCATCGGCCAGCCGCAGTACATCACCGAGATTGACCATCTCGCGGTCGGTGTTGGGAATTTCGATACCGACCGCGGACTTGCCGGGGATCGGGCTGATGATCCGGACGTCGGGGCTGGCCACCGCGTAGGCGATGTTCTTGGTGAGGGCGGTGATCCGCTCGACCTTGACGGCCGGTCCGAGTTCGACCTCGTACCGGGTGACGGTCGGGCCGCGGGTGAATCCGGTGACGGCCGCGTCGACCTTGAACTCCGAGAAGACGTTGGTCAGCGAGGCCACGACGGCGTCGTTCGCGGCGCTGCGGGTCTTGCCGGGGCCACCGCGGACGAGGAGATCCAGCGCGGGCAGCGAGTAAGTGATGTCGCCGGAGAGCTGGAGCTGCTCGGCGCGGGGCGGCAGCGGCGGCGCCTGCTCGGGGGCGGCCTTCGTCAGATCCGCGACTCCGGAACTCCGGCCGGTCCGGTCGGTGACGCCGCCCGCGGCCTCGGCTTCCTCCGGCGCGTCCTGCTCCGCGCCGCGCGCGGTCGGCGCCCCTGAGGCCCGATCGGCCGCCACACCGTGGCTCAGACCGGCTACCAACGGCGAGGGATGCACGCCGTGCAGGACCGCGCCGTCCAGCGCCGCTGCCGCGGCCGCCGCCACATCCACCGCGTCCGGGGACCGGCCACGGCCGGGCTGTACGGCGTTCCCACGCGCCCGGCGCCGCTTGGAGAGCGCCGCCTCCTCGGCCTGGTCCGGCCCGGTGTCCCCGGCTGCCGGGCGCCGGCCACCGCGCCTCCGGCGGGCGGGCGCCTCCCGCCACTCCTCGGCGTACTCGTCGTGGTCCTCGCCCGGCCCGGAGACGTCCTGATCCGCCAGGTCCCCGTCCACGAGCCCCAGCTTCGAGCCGAGGAGCCGCAGCCGCCGCGGGATCGCGTTGACGGGCGTAGCGGTCACCACGAGCAGCCCGAAGACGGTGACGAGCGCCAGCAGTGCCACGGCCAGCGCCTCGCCGACCGTGAAGATGAGCGGCCTGGACGCGCCCCAGCCGATCAGCCCGCCCGCGTCCTGGATCGCCTCGGTGCCCTGGCCGCGGCCGGGCGACCCGCACGCGATGTGGACCTGCCCGAGGACTCCGGTGACCAGCGCCGACAGTCCGATGACGATCCGCCCGTTCGCCTCCGGCTTCTCCGGGTGGCGGATGAGCCGTACGGCGATGGTGCCGAGGAGTATCGGCATCAGCAGGTCGAGCCGGCCGAAGGCACCGGTCACCAGCATCTCGATCAGATCGCCCACCGGGCCCTGGAGGTTGGACCAGGTGCCCGCGGCGACCACCAGCGCGATGCCCAGCAGCAGCAGTGCGAGCCCGTCCTTGCGGTGGGCGGGGTCCAGGCCCTTCGCGCCGCGGCCGACACCACGCAGCAGCGCACCGACCGTATGGGCGAGGCCCAGCCACAGCGCACGGGTGAGCCGGTAGACACCGCCGGTCGGGGACGGCGCGGGCCTGGGAGCGGCCTTCTTTGCCGGAGCCCTCTTCGCGGGTGCCTTCTTGGCGGGCGCCGCTTTCTTGGCCGGAGCCTTTTTCGCGGCCGTCTTCTTGGTGGCGCTCCCGCTGCGGCCGGCGCGCGCTTTCGAAGTACCCGCCGTGCTCTGGGCACCTTTGCCGGACGTACGTGAGGCCATGGAGCCGAGATTACCGGTGCCGGACGTGTGGGACACCTGTGCCCAGGTGTTAACCCGTTCGTGTCGTGATGGATCGACCAAGCGGTGACGCTACGTCAACCGGCCAGTGACGTAAACGGTCAGTTCTGGGACCGGACCGCTGACGCGCCGTTCCCCGCGCCCGGCTCGAGCGCGTCGAGCGCCCGCCGCAGCCCGGTGAGTTTGCGCTCCAGATGCGCCGCGGTGGCCACGGCGGCGGCATCCGCGGACTCGTCCAACTGCTTCGACAGCGCCTCGGCCTGTTCCTCCACCGCGGCGAGCCGCGCGGACAGCTCGGCCAGCAGCCCCGCGGGCTCCTTCGCCTCGTCCGGGCCCGGCTGAGTGCCCTCCAACTGCAGCCGCAGCAGGGCCGCCTGCTCCCGCAGCTGGCAATTCTTCATATAGAGCTCGACGAAGACCGAGACCTTCGCCCGCAGCACCCACGGGTCGAACGGTTTCGAGATGTAGTCCACCGCACCGGCCGCGTATCCGCGGAAGGTGTGGTGAGGGCCGTGGTTGATGGCCGTCAGGAAGATGATCGGGATGTCCCGGGTCCGCTCCCGCCGCTTGATGTGCGCGGCAGTCTCGAAGCCGTCCATGCCCGGCATCTGGACATCCAGCAAAATCACCGCGAAGTCGTCCGTCAGCAGCGCTTTGAGCGCTTCCTCCCCTGACGATGCCCGCACCAGCGTCTGGTCAAGCGCGGAGAGAATGGCCTCCAACGCCAGCAGATTCTCCGGCCGGTCATCGACCAGGAGGATCTTGGCCTTCTGCACCATGGCCCGCCCTCCTCGCCCCGGCAGTGAACCGGGCGCCGCCCCAGAGGACGACTCCCTTACGCCGCCCGTCCTTGTGCCGGTCATGGTAGCCGCACCCCGCCTGTCGCCACACCCTGTCACCGCGATGTCACTGTGCACATAGCAGAAACGCGGTGGGAGACCAGAAGGTTCCCCGAATACCGCGTTCCCACACGTGTTCGGCAACGTCAGTCAACAGCGGGCCGCATCCACTGCTTCATGACCGTCAGCAGATGGTCCGTATCCACCGGCTTGGTGACATAGTCGGAGGCGCCCGAGTCGATGCTTTTCTCCCGGTCCCCCTTCATCGCCTTGGCGGTCAGGGCGATGATCGGCAGCCCGGCGAACTGCGGCATCCGGCGGATCGCCGCCGTCGTCGCGTAGCCGTCCATCTCCGGCATCATGATGTCCATCAGAACGACCGCCACATCGTCGTGCTGCTCGAGGACTTCGATTCCCTCGCGGCCGTTCTCCGCGTACAGCACGGACAGCCCGTGCTGCTCCAGCACGCTCGTCAGTGCGAACACATTGCGGATGTCGTCATCGACGATCAGCACCTTCTCGCCGTGGAAACCGCCCTCGAAGCCGCGCTCCACCAGGTCCTGGCCACTTCCCAGCCACGGCTCCCTGGCCGCGGGCACGGACTCCGTCTGCGCCCCGTTCGCGGACTGCTCCTCGGCGGCCTGCGCGGACCGCTTGCGGCGCCGCGAGAGCGCTCCGGCGATCTGCCTCGGGGCCGGCTGGAGCGCCGCGTGCCCATCGGCGGAGTTGAGCTCCGCCATGTCGGCTCCGCTGCCGAGCGCGCCGAGCAGCGGGTCGCCTCCGGGTGCCGCGAGCGACCCGGCGCCGGTGGGGCCGGCGGGCGCGAGCTGCGGGTAGCCCTGCGGCGGCAGTTCGCTGGGGTGCAGCGGCAGGTAGAGCGTGAACGTGGAGCCGCGGCCCGGCTCACTGGCCGCGTGGATCTCCCCGCCCAGCAGCCGGGCGATCTCCCGGCTGATGGACAGCCCGAGGCCCGTTCCGCCGTATTTCCGGCTGGTCGTTCCATCGGCCTGCTTGAACGCCTCGAAGATCACCCGCATCTTGCTGGCCGCGATGCCGATGCCGGTGTCGGTCACCGAGAAGGCGATCATGTCGGCGTCGGGGTCGCGCAGCGAGCCGTGCTCCAGCAGCTGCTCGCGGATCGGGTTCGGCACATCCGCCCCGGCCGTCCTGATGACCAGCTCCACGGCGCCGCCGTCGGTGAACTTCACCGCGTTCGAAAGCAGGTTCCGCAGCACCTGGAGCAGCCGCTGCTCATCGGTGTGCAGCGTGGCGGGCAGCTCTGGTGAGACCCGTACCGAGAAGTCCAGGCCCTTCTCCGCGGTGAGCGGCCGGAAGGTCGCCTCCACGTAGTCCACCAGCTGGACCAGGGCGATACGGGTCGGGCTGACGTCCATCTTGCCCGCCTCGACCTTCGACAGGTCGAGGATGTCGTTGATCAGCTGGAGCAGGTCGGAGCCGGCGCCGTGGATGGTCTCGGCGAACTCCACCTGCTTCGGGGAGAGATTTCCGTCGGCGTTGTCGGCGAGCAGCTTGGCCAGGATCAGCAGCGAGTTGAGCGGCGTACGCAGCTCGTGCGACATGTTGGCCAGGAACTCGGACTTGTAGCGCATGGAGACGGCGAGCTGCTCGGCTCGCTCCTCGAGGACCTGCCGGGCCTCCTCGATCTCGGTGTTCTTCACCTCGATGTCGCGGTTCTGCCGGGCCAGCAGCTCGGCCTTCTCCTCCAGTTCGGCGTTGGAGTCCTGGAGTGCCTTCTGCCGGTTCTCCAACTCCGCCGAACGGATGCGCAGTTGCTCGGTCAGCTCCTGCGACTGCTTGAGCAGCACCTCGGTCTTCGTATTGACGCTGATGGTGTTGACGCTCGTCGCGATCATTTCCGCGATCTGGTTGAGGAAGTCCTTCTGGATCTGCGCGAAGGGCTGGAAGGAGGCCAGCTCGATCACACCGAGGACCTGTCCCTCGAACAGCACCGGCAGCACGATCACATGGGCCGGCGGCGCCTCCCCGAGACCGGAGGCGATCTTCAGATAGCCCGGCGGCACGTTCTCCACCAGGATCGCCCGCTTCTCCTCCGCGGCCGTGCCGATGAGCGTCTCACCCGGCCGGAAGGACGTCTGCATCGTGCCCATCGAGTAGCCGTAACTGCCCACCATGCGCAGCTCGTACGAGCCGTCCTCGGCGGGAGCGCCGACCCCCGTATGGTCTCCGGTCGGCATCGCGAGGAAGAAGGCGCCGTGCTGCGCGGAGACGACCGGGGTCAGCTCGCTCATGATCAGCCCGGCCACGTCCTTGAGGTCGCGGCGGCCCTGCATCAGACCGGAGATACGGGCGAGGTTGCCCTTCAGCCAGTCCTGCTCCTTATTGGCGAGCGTGGTCTCGCGGAGCGTGGCGATCATCGTGTTGATGTTGTCCTGGAGCTCCAGGATCTCGCCGGCCGCATCCACATCGATCTTCAGATTGAGGTCGCCGCGGGTCACCGCTGCGGCGACCGCCGCGATCGCACGCACCTGGCGCGTCAGATTGCCCGCCATCTCGTTCACGGACTCGGTGAGGTCCCGCCAGGTGCCGTCGACGTCACGGACCCGCGCCTGACCTCCCAGCTGTCCTTCCGTACCCACCTCACGGGCCACCCTGGTGACCTGCTCGGCGAAGGACGACAGCTGGTCGACCATCGTGTTGATGGTCGTCTTGAGCTCGAGGATCTCGCCCCGCGCATCGATGTCGATCTTCTTGGTCAGATCACCGGTGGCGATCGCGGTGGTGACCATCGCGATGTTGCGGACCTGTCCGGTCAGGTTGGACGCCATCGAGTTCACCGACTCGGTGAGGTCCTTCCACGTGCCGGAGACGCCCGGTACGCGCGCCTGGCCGCCCAGAATGCCCTCGGTGCCCACCTCGCGCGCCACCCGCGTCACCTCGTCCGCGAAGGACGACAGGGTGGTGACCATGGTGTTGACGGTGTCGGCGAGCTGCGCGACCTCGCCGCGCGCCTCGACCGTCACCTTCTTCGTCAGATCGCCGTTGGCGACCGCGGTCGCGACCTGCGAGATGTTGCGCACCTGAATGGTCAGGTTGTTGGCCATCAGGTTGACGTTGCCGCTGAGATCCTTCCAGATGCCGGTCACGCCGGGCACCCGGGCCTGGCCGCCGAGCTGGCCCTCCGTACCCACCTCGCGGGCCACCCGCGTCACCTGCTCGGCGAACGAGGACAGCTGGTCGACCATCGTGTTCACGGTGGTGACGAGTTCGAGGATCTCGCCCTTGGCGTCGACCGTGATCTTCTTGGACAGATCACCCTTCGCGACGGCCGTGGTGACCTCCGCGATATTGCGGACCTGCGAGGTCAGGTTGTTGGCCATGAAGTTGACGGACTGGGTGAGGTCCTTCCAGGTGCCGGAGACACCCTGCACCTCGGCCTGGCCGCCCAGAATGCCCTCCGTGCCCACCTCGCGCGCCACCCGCGTGACCTGGTCGGCGAACGAGGAGAGCTGGTCGACCATCGTGTTGAGGGTGTTCTTCAGCTCCAGGATCTCGCCACGCGCGTCCACGTCGATCGTCTGGGACAGATCACCACGCGCGACCGCGGTCGCGACCTGCGCGATGTTACGGACCTGGGCGGTGAGGTTGCCCGCCATGCCGTTCACGGAGTCGGTCAGATCGCGCCACACACCGGCCACGCCGGGGACCTGCGCCTGGCCGCCGAGGCGGCCGTCCGTACCCACTTCGCGGGCGACACGGGTCACCTGCTCGGCGAAGGCGGAGAGCTGGTCGACCATCGTGTTGATGGTGTTCTTCAGCTCCAGGATCTCGCCACGGGCGTCGACCTCGATCTTCTGCGACAGATCACCGCGCGCCACAGCCGTGGTCACTTGGGCGATCTGCCGCACCTGGGACGTCAGGTTGCCCGCCATGAAGTTGACGGAGTCCGTCAGGTCCTTCCAGGTGCCGGAGACCCCGTCCACCCGGGCCTGGCCGCCCAGCCGGCCCTCCGTACCCACATCCCGTGCCATCCGGGTCACCTGGTCGGCGAAGGACGACAGCTGGTCGACCATCGTGTTGACGGTGTTCTTCAGCTGGAGCATCTCGCCGGAGACATCGACGGTGACCTTCTGCGACAGATCACCGTTGGCCACCGCCGTCGTCACCTGCGCGATGTTGCGCACCTGGCCGGTGAGGTTGCGGAAGGCGGTGTTCACCGAGTCGGTGAGGTCCTTCCACGTCCCGGCCGCACCCGGCACCTGCGCCTGACCCCCGAGCTCACCTTCCACACCGATCTCACGTGCCACACGCGTCACTTCGGCACCGAAGGACGACAACTGGTCGACCATGGTGTTGACGGTGTTCTTCAGCTCCAGCATCTCGCCGGCCACATCGACGGTGACCTTCTGCGACAGATCACCGTTGGCCACCGCCGTCGTCACCTGCGCGATGTCCCGAACCTGCGCGGTGAGGTTGCGGAAGGCCGTGTTCACCGAGTCGGTGAGGTCCTTCCACGTCCCGGCCGCACCCGGCACCTGCGCCTGACCGCCCAGCAGGCCATCGGCCCCGACCTCGCTCGCGACCCGCGTGACCTCGTCGGCGAAGGTACGCAGTGTCTCGGTCATCGTGTTGATCGTGTCGGCCAGCTGCGCGACCTCGCCGCGCGCACTCACCGTGACCTTCTGCGACAGATCGCCGTTCGCGACCGCCGTTGTCACCTGTGCGATCCCGCGGACCTGAGCGGTGAGATTGCCCGCCATGAGGTTGACGGAGTCCGTGAGGTCCTTCCAGACGCCCGCCACTCCCGGCACCTTCGCCTGGCCGCCGAGCTCGCCCTCCGTACCCACCTCACGGGCGACCCGTGTCACCTCCGAGGAGAAGGAGGAGAGCTGGTCCACCATCGTGTTGACGGTGTTCTTCAACTCGAGCATCTCGCCGGCGACGTGAACCGTGACTTTCCGGGAGAGATCACCCTTGGCGACCGCTGTCGTCACCAGCGCGATGTCCCGTACCTGCGCGGTGAGCCGGTAGGCCATCGTGTTGACGGAGTCCGTCAAGTCCTTCCAGGACCCGGACATTCCACGCACCTTGGCCTGGCCGCCGAGCTTGCCCTCGGTACCGACCTCGCTGGCCACCCGGGTGACCTCGTCGGTGAACGCCGAGAGCTGGTCGACCAGTCCGTTGACCGTACGGCCCACCTTCAGGAACTCGCCGCGCAGCGGGTGCGCCGTCCCGTTGGAGCCCTGCGCCCGCAGGTCCATCCGCTGCTCGAGATCGCCCTCGGAGACCGCCGACAGCACCCGTCCCACCTCGGACACGGGCCGTACGAGATCGTCCACGAGCGCATTCGACGCGTCGACCGCCGCCGACCACGAGCCCTCGCAGGCGCCGGTCTCCAGCCGCTCGGTGAGCTTTCCCTCACGGCCGACCACGCGCCGCACGCGGGCGATCTCGCCCGTCAGATGCAGATTGCGATCGGCAACCTCGTTGAACACAGCGGCGATCTCGGACATCACACCCTCGCCCGACACCGTGAGCCGCTTGCGGAAGTTGCCGTCCCGCATCGCGACCAGCGCGGTGACCAAACGGTTCAGCGCCGCTGTATCCACTTCGGTCGTCCCGTTGTTACGGGATCGTCCGCCTTTCGCGCGCGTGCTTGCACCCCGCGCCGCTGCACCAGACTCCACCGTGTCCCTCCGCAGGGTCGACCGTCCTACCGGGCCTTCTCTTCCAGCTTGCCAAGTGTTTCACCCTGGCCCAACCAGGCCATAACAGTTCGGCAGCATCGCACACTGTCTACCGCCACTCTCCGGGCGGAAACACTCGCGACCGGCATCCGCACCACCCGCGAAGGTAAGTAACCTGGCATCCGGCTGTCCATCCACCCGCTGCACGGAAAGCGGCGATGGCGCGACGACTACAAGGCAAGGCATCGGAGGGGCGCCGTCATGGGGGCCGTCCGGCCACAGGGAGCGGGGATGAAGGAGCGGGGCGAGAGCCTGGTCCGACAGGGCACCACGGACAGTGACATCGACGTGCCCGACGATCAAGGCGACGCCGCGTACACCGACCCCGCGGACCGGGAGCCGGCTCCGGAGCCGGGCGCCGACACATCCATGAGGAGACCAGTGATCACCGCGCGGGCTGCGGCCACCTTCGAGCCGGTCGGGCGCTCGGTCGCCACCGCCCGCGCCTTCGTCCGCGACACGCTCCAGGGCTGGGGACTCCCCGACATCGTCGACGACGCCGTCGTCCTCACCAGCGAGCTGGTGACCAACGCGGTGGTGCACGCCGGCACCGCGGCCGATGTGCTCTGCCTCCGTACGGACAGCGGGATCCGGATCGAGGTCGGCGACCGCTACCCCGAGCGTGACCTCCCACTGCAGAACTCGGGCCGCCAACTCGCGCACCCGGACCGCGAGGGCGGCCGGGGGCTGCTGCTCTGCGGTGCCCTCGCCTCCGGCTGGGGCGTCGAGTACTCCCCCACCCACAAGCAGGTCTGGTTCCGGCTCGACCTCACCGAGCGCCTCGCAGGCACCCGCTCCGCCGGCCCGGCCCTCCCGACCGACGCCCTGCCAGTGGCCGACTCCCGGGTCCGCGTCGCCGTCGTCCAGATCGACCGCGGCGGCGCCGTCAGCTCCTGGAACGACGGCGCGCAGGAGCTCTTCGGCTTCGCTGCCGAGCAGGTCATCGGCAAGCCCTTCGCCGACCTGGCCGCCTGGCCGCACACCCCGGGCACCGGGACCGGCAGCGCCGAGGCGCTCCAGCTCTCCCGCTGGGAGGGCTCGTACGGCATCCGCGGCACCGACGGCCGCGTCGTCCCGATCTACGCCTCCCACCTCCGGGTCCGCGATGCCGAAGGCGAACCCTCCACCGTCTGTCTGCTGGTCCGCGACCACGAGCGGGCTGTCCTGCAGACCACGCTGCGCGCGCCGTCCTCCGGCGACGGCTCCCAGGGCTCCGGCGACAGCCGCGGGCCCGCCGCCGACCCCTTCGAGGTCTTCATCGGCTCGCCGGCCCCCGACGACCTCGACGGTCTCCTCCAGCGCACCGTCGAGCGCGCCCGCGACATGCTCGACGGCGACGCCGCGTATCTCCTGCTCGCCACGGACGACGAGACCGAGCTCGAGGTCAGGGCCTCCACGGGCCTGCCCTCGGCCCGCCAGCGTTTCGCCCGCGTCCCCGTCGAAGCCGGTACGGGCCGCTACGGCTCCGCCCGGATGCCCGCCGTCCACGAGGACCTCACCGTCGTCCCCGGCGCCGTCCCGCTCCTCGGCGGTACCGGCATGCGCTCCGTCGTGACCGTCCCGCTCAAGGTCGAGGGCCGGCTGACCGGCTCCCTGGGTGTAGCGGCCGAGTCCCCCGGCCGCTACACCAACGAAGAGGCGCTGCGTCTCCAGTTCGCCGCCGACCGCATCGCGCTGGCCGTCGAGCGCGCTCGCCTCACCGAACTCGAGCGGCTGCGCCGTGGCTCGCTCTCCTTCCTCGTCGAGGCCTCCGACCTGCTCGCCGGCACACTCGACCGCGACCAGACGCTGGCGCTCATGGCCCAGATGACGGTGCCCACCCTCGCCACCTGGTGTGCCGTCTTCACTGTCGCCGACCCGACCTCCGAACCCGAACTCTCCTATGTACTGCACGAGGACGAGGACCGGATCGACGGTCTCAAGACGCTGCTGGGCAAGGTCCCTCCGCCGGACCCGGTGCCGACACCCGGCGCCCGCGTGTGGACCGCCCCCAGCGAGGCGGCGCACTCCGCGGCTCTCCGCTCCTCGCTGCGCAATCTCGGTCTCGACGATCCCTCCCGGCTCGCGGCAGGCCCCGGCCCGTCCCTCGCCACCGCCTCGGCCGTCGGGGGCGAGACGGTCGTCCTGCCGCTGGTGGCCCGCAACCGCGTCATCGGCATGCTGACCCTGGGCAAGCCCTCGGAGGAGCACTTCCGCCAGGAGATCCTGGAGTTGGCCGAGGACCTCTCACGACGGGCCGCGCTGGCCCTCGACAACGCCCGTCTGTACTCCGAGCGCACCGCCATCAGCCAGTCGCTCCAGCGCAGCCTGCTGCCGCCCGAGCTGCCCGAAGTCCCCGGCGTCGAGGTCGAGGTCATCTACCGCGCGGCGGGCGAGGGCAATGAGGTCGGCGGCGACTTCTACGACCTCTTCCCGATCCGCGACGGCGCGTACGGCTTCGCGATCGGCGATGTGTGCGGCACGGGACCGGAAGCCGCCGCGGTCACCGGCCTCGCCCGGCACGCGCTGCGCCTGCTGGCCCGCGAGGGCTTCAGCGGCCCTGCCGTCCTGGAGCGGCTCAACGCGGCGATCCTCGACGAGGGCGCCCGCAGCCGCTTCCTCACGCTGCTCTACGGCGAGTTGTGGCCGCAGCAGGACGGCAGCGCGGTTCTCAAGGTCGTCTGTGCCGGGCACCCCCTGCCGCTGCGCCTGCGGCAGGACGGCAGCGTCGAGCCGGCAGCCGAACCGCAGCCGCTGCTGGGCGTGATGGAGGACCTGGAGCTGTACGAGCAGACGATCACCCTCGACCGCGGCGACGTTCTGCTGTGCGTCACGGACGGCGTGACCGAGCGCCGCGAGGGCACCCGCATGCTGGGAGACGACGGTCTCCTCGACGTCCTGACGACATGTACGGGCCTCACGGCGGGCGCTGTGGCGGCGCGCATCCTGCGGGCGGTCGAGCGGTTCGCCGCGGAGCCCGCGTCGGACGACATGGCAATCCTGGCGATGCGCGTCCCCGAACTCCCGGACGCCTGAGTACCGGAAGCGCCGGAACAGGAAGTGCCGGAAACAGGAAAGGGCCCCCGCCGACCGGCGGGGGCCTTCTGTGTGGAGCCCCAATACGGAATCGAACCGTAGACCTTCTCCTTACCATGGAGACGCTCTGCCGACTGAGCTATTGGGGCGCAGCAACGGTTCAGATGCTACCCGAACTCGCGTGCGCTCCTGACCCCGCCCCATCGGGCGGCAGGCCATCGGAGTCGGCAACTCCCTATGCGGGCTGGAGCAGTCCACCCAGCGCATTGCAGGCGGACACGACCCGCTGCAACTCGCGCCGCGTCATACCCGCGTCAACGGGAAGCGCCAGACACTCGTCGGCTGCCCGCTCGGTTTCCGGCAGCCACACATCGCGCCGGAAAAGCGGCATCCGGTGCACCGGAGTCTGTACGGGTACGCGGCAGCGCACGCCCCTGGCGCGCAGCGTACGGGCGAACGCGTCCCGGTCGGGCCGTCCGTTCCCGGGGACGCGGACCACGAACTGGAGGAAGGTGTGCCCGGCGCCGGGATGCACGCGCGGAGTGACGACATCGGTGAGCCGCTGGATGAGATAAGCGGCGTTGGCCTGGCGCATCGCCGTCTCCACCGAGGAGGTCCGCTGGACCTCGTGCTCGGCGACGAACAGCCCACGCCGCTCGGCGAGGCGGCCGATACGCACCATGTCCGCACGGTGGCCGAACTGGTGCACCGGTACGACGGCTTGTGTCCGGGCCGTCACCGCGGCCTCGACCGCGGCCGGATCAACACAGAAGGTGTCGGCGTCGATGTCGGCGAAGACCGGCACTCCGCCGGCCTGGCGTACGGCCTCCGCGACCTCGAGGGTCCCGTAGGACGGCACGATGACCTCGCCGCCGCGTACACCCGCGCCGGCCAGAGCTCGTTGAAGCACATCTGCAGGATGTCCCGTTCCCATGACACGGATCGTGCCCGCGCAACGTGAACACCAAGTGGCGGACACCACAACGCGAGAAAGCCCTGCCGGGAACCATGTTCCCGGCAGGGCTTTCTCTGAATGATTGTTCGGCGGCGTCCTACTCTCCCACAGGGTCCCCCCTGCAGTACCATCGGCGCTGAAAGGCTTAGCTTCCGGGTTCGGAATGTAACCG
>NZ_JBEXKU010000058.1:0-49610 GCF_040609575.1 Streptomyces sp. NPDC004647
CCGCGCATCACGCACCCGGCCGGGTCCGACGAGGTACTACCTCCGGTCCTCTGCACGAGCTCACCCGAGCCCGGCGGACCGGTCCGTCAGCCGAAGAACCTGTGCAGGATCTCCTTAGCCGTCGGGGTGGAGGGGGTGGGGAGGGGCGTGCCGTCGTAGCAGGAGTCGGTTCCGTCGGCCTTCTTGGCGCACTCGCGGATCTGGCCGATGATCGTGCCGTCCGCGCTGAGGGTGAGGACCGCGGTCTGCGCCGGGTTGATGGGGTCGACCGTGCCGCTCGTCCATGTGCGGCCGGTGAACCGGGAGCCGAAGCTGCTCTTCACCGGCCGCTGGAGGCGGTGGGGGGACTCGATCCGCAGCTCGGCCGTCACGTTGGCGGGCGTCAGGCAGGAGACGTCCCAGGTGGCGGTGGTCGTCGCCGACCTTGTTGCGGCGTCCACGGCCACGTCGATGTCCGCGGAGCGCACGGTGCAGTCCGGCAGGGCGGCCCGGCCGGGAGCCTGGGCAGCCGCCGTCGGCGTGACGATCATTCCTCCGAGGAGGGCCGCGGCGAGCAGAGCGGTTCGAGAGAGGTGGGGGCGCATTGGTAATTCTCCCAACGAGTCCGATTGAACGTCCCGGTATGTCCGGAACGGTGGGAGTTTTGCCCATTCAATGGCCGCTGTGTGTGAGCCGCGCGGACGGTCACCCCGGAATTCGCCCCTTCACCCGCCGCGGGCATACCGGTTGAACGCCCCGAAGCGCTGGGGCACATCATCGGAGTGGCACGGTTCCGGCTGTGGCGCTCTGTCGTCCGGCACGGTCGGAAACCCCCGCTGAACTCGCCCTTTCCTGCCTCGAGCCAGGGAGTGCCCTCCCGGCCGGCGCGCGAACAGCACGCCCGCGCCGGACCCTTCGGGCCGGACCGCCGACTCCCGGGGCGAGCAGTCATCCTTTCGTCCCGGGGCCGGCGACGCCGCTGTGGGGCGCCGCCGGCCGGTGGGCTACGAGAGACAGCCCCTACGCGCGCGGTGCCAGGCGCAACGTCAGGATCTGGAACGGCCGCAGGGCCAGCTGCACACTCCCGTCCGCCGATACCTCGTACGCGGGTGCGTCGGCCGACGGGCGCTCCAGAAGGTCCGTCCCGGTCACGGACGCGACCGGGAATCCCGCCGTGAGCACTGCTCCGGCCCGCCCACCGCCCGACTCGTACAGCCGTACGACCAGATCGCCGCTGCGGTCCTCCGCCAGCTTGACTGCCTCCACGACCACTTGGTCGTTGTCCACCGACACCAGCGGCTCCACGGTCCCGGACCCCGGCACGGACCGCTCCGGCAGATTGATCCAGTGGCCCTCGCGGACCGCGTCGGTCACCGTGGCGCCGGGCGCGAGCGCGAAGCGCAGCCGGTGACCGCCCTGGTCGGTCTCCGGGTCCGGGTAGCGGGGCGCGCGCAGCAGGGACAGCCGCACGGTCGTGGTCTGGCCGCCGTCCTCGCGGATGTCCCGGGTGACGTCATGGCCGTATGTCGAGTCGTTGACCAGCGCCGCCCCCCAGCCCGGCTCCTCGATCCGGATCCAGCGGTGGGCACAGATCTCGAACTTCGCCGCCTCCCACGAGGTGTTGGTGTGGGTGGCACGGAAGACGTGCCCGAACTGCGTCTCCGCGGCGGACCGGTCGGCCTTCACATCCAGCGGGAACGCCGCCTTCAGGAACCTCTCCGTCTCGTGCCAGTCGATCTCGGTGTCCATGTCCAGTACCTTCGCGCCGGAGCGCAGGGTGAGGCGCTGCACCACCGAGGACGCGCCGAAGGACCGGGCCACCCGCAGCACGGCCTGCTCCTCGTCCGCCTCCTCGACGGCCAGCTCCTCCAGCTCCACCAGGTCGGTGACGTTGTGCCGGTAGAACTCGTCGATGTCCCAGGCGTCCCACATGTTGGGGAAGTCCGGGTGGATCTGCAGCAGGTTCGCGGCAAGTCCGGGGGCGACGGCCTCGCGCCGGGCGCCGAGGTCGTACGCCGAGACGACCAGCCCGCGCCCGTCGATCTCGATCCGCAGCAGGCCGTTCGCCAGCACATGGCCGCCGCCCTCGCGGTCCGTGACGGTGACCGGCTCGCCCGTACGGCCCGGTTGCACAGCCGCACCGCCGGCCGGCACCCCGCGCCGGGCGTGCGGAGACGCGTTGAAGACGAGCGTGCCGTCGCCATCCCCCGCCAGCGCCGTCTGCGCGGCCGCCGTGATGGTCTCCAGCTCCTCGCGCACGCGCGCGTACGTCTCGCGCGCCTCCCGGTGCACCCAGGCGATCGACGAGCCCGGCAGGATGTCGTGGAACTGGTGCAGCAGCACGGTCTTCCAGATCCGCTCCAGGTCCTCGTACGGGTACGAGTAGCCGGGCACCCGGACGGCGGCCGTAGCCGCCCACAGCTCGGCCTCGCGCAGCAGGGACTCGCTGCGCCGGTTCCCCTGCTTGGTCTTGGCCTGCGAGGTGTAGGTCCCGCGGTGCAGCTCCAGATACAGCTCGCCCGCCCAGACAGGGGCGTCCGGGTACTCCGCGTGCGCCCCCTCGAAGAAGGCCGACGGCTTCTCGATGGTCACCCTCGGCGAGCCCTCCAGGTCCCCCAGGCGCCGGGCCCGCGCCAGCATTTCGCGGGTGGGGCCGCCACCGCCGTCGCCCCAGCCGAACGGCGCCAGGGAGCGTGAACCGCACCCCTTCTCCTGGTAGTTGCGGGCGGCGTGCGCCATCTCCCGGCCGCTCAGATCGGAGTTGTAGGTGTCCACCGGCGGAAAGTGTGTGAAGACACGGGTCCCGTCGATGCCCTCCCACCAGAAGGTGTGGTGCGGGAACTTGTTCGTCCGGCTCCAGGAGATCTTCTGGGTCAGGAACCAGGTCGACCCCGACAGCTTCACGATCTGCGGCATCGCGGCGGTGTAGCCGAAGGAGTCCGGCAGCCACACCTCCTTGGTCTCGATCCCGAACTCGTCGAGGAAGAACTTCTTCCCGTACAGGAACTGCCGGGCCATGGCCTCCCCGCCGACCATGTTGGTGTCGGACTCCACCCACATGCCGCCGACCGGTATGAACTGCCCGTCCGCGACCTTCTTCTTGACCTTGGCGTAGACCTCCGGCCGGTGTTCCTTGATCCAGGCCAGCTGCTGCGCCTGCGACATCGCGAAGATGAACTCCGGGTGGTCCTCCATCAGGTTGACCATGTTGGAGGAGGTGCGCGCCACCTTGCGGACCGTCTCGCGCAGCGGCCACAGCCACGCCGAGTCGATGTGCGCGTGCCCGACCGCGCTGATCCGGTGAGCGGAGGCGTTGGCGGGCGAGGCCAGCGCCCCGGCCAACTGCTCACGCGCGCGTGCCGCCGTACCCGGGATGTCGGTCAGGTCCAGCGCGTCCAGCGCGCTCTCGACCGCCCGCAGCAGCTCCCAGCGGCGCGCGTCGCCCTCGGAAAGCTCCAGCATCAGCCCGCCCAGGACTTCCAGGTCCTGGACCAGTTCCCACACCTCCGGCTCGAAGACGGCGAGATCCATCCGGGCGATCCGGTAGAGCGGCTCGTCGCTCGCGGTGAGCCGGTCGCCCTCGTACGTGGGGGCGTGGTCGGCCAGGACCGGGTTCGAGGCCGCCTCGATGTACAGCAGTACCTCCTCTCCGCCCTGCACGCGGTCGCCGATACGGACCCAGTCGTTGCGCGGGTTGAGCGCCTTCACCGCTTCCCCGTCGGGTCGGTAGACCAGCCCCTCGCACTGGAAGCCGGGCATCTGCCGGTCGAATCCCAGATCGAGTACGGCCTCGACGGCGCGGCCCGCCCAAGCCTCCGGGACCCGGCCGCTGACCTTGAACCAGGTGGTGCCCCAGGCCGGGCCCCAACGGTCGCCCGCTGCCGAGGGTTCGTAGGAGGCGGACAGCCCGTCGGCGACCGATACCGGTTCGCCCGGCGCGTCCCACCGCTCGACCGCCAGGGGCTCAGGGGTGCTGTAAACGGCAGGCTGGATGCGCTCGTTGAGGACACGGTGCAGACGGTGTTCGACGATGCTGCGGTCGTCATGCATGACGGCGGCTCCGATGGTCCGAGATGTCCCGGGGGGACGGTGCGGGTGGGGGTGCCTTGTCTGCGGTCTACCACCGATGCGCGGCGGTTATCGCTGCCGAGGAGTCGAACAGTCCGCCGACACCCCGCCGGCCGGAGCCGCGGGTCAGGACTTGACCGAGCGGTAGTAGCGGCGTGCGCCCTCGTGCAGCGTCAGCGGATCGGTGAAGATCGCCGTCCGCAGGTCCACCAGCTGCGCCGCGTGCACCTGGCTGCCGATCCTGTCCCGGCTGTCGATCACCGTGCGTGTGATGCCCTCGGTGAGCCCGGGCTCCATGCGGTCCGTGGTGACCAGGAGATTGCTCACGGCGAGCGTCTTCACCGCCTTGCCGTTCTGCACCCCGGGATACGCGTCCGCAGGCATCCCGGCGGCCCGGTAGTAGCGGGTGGCGGCGCCCTGCGCGTGCAGCTTGTCGACGAGGTCACCGAGCTGTACCAGCCGGATGCCGAAGTCGTCGGCGAGATCGGTGACGGCCCCGGTCGGCAGCCCGCCGGACCAGAAGAAGGCGTCGATCTTCCCCTCGCGCAGCAGATCGGGCATCTTGTCGATGCCCACCCGGACCGGCTCGATGTCCTTCCGGGGGTCGAGCCCGGCGGCCTTGAGCAGCCGGCCCGTTATCAGGCTGACCCCGGAGCCCTGCTGACCTATGGCGACGCGCTTCCCGCGCAGCTCGGCAGCGCTGTCCACGCCCGTACCGGCGGGGACCACGAGCTGCATGTAGTCGTCGTACAAGCGGGCACAGGCGCGCAGCCGGTCCGCGTCCTTGCCGCCCCGGTCGCGGTAGGTCGCGACGGCGTCCGATGTGGCGATGGTGAAGCCCGCCTCGCCGGAGACCAGCCGCTCGATGTTCTGGACGGACCCCTCGCTGTACTGCAGCCGCATATCGACACCGGGGAGGTCCTTGGCCAGATGCCGCTTCAGCAGCTCCCCGTAGCGGGAGTAGACCCCGGTGGGCACCCCCGTCGTGAAGGACACCGTGCCCTGCGTCGGCGCGGTCTGCCCGAACGGCAGCAGCCACCACAGCAGCAGCGCCAGCGCGACGGCGGCCGCGACCGCGGCCTGCACGGCGCGGCGCCTGCCGATACGGGGGAGAGCCGGGACCATGGGCGCGATCCTGCCAGCTCACTGCCACTGAGGACCAGGGATCGCCCCTGACCGACGCGACGGCGGCGGGCCTGACGTTCAGCCGCATGGATTCTGCGACGGGGGCGGCGGAAGTGAACTGCAGCCGCTGCGCTGAGCGTAACCGTCCGCCTGTGCTGCGACCGCCGGCCGGGCGGTCGCAGCACAGCCGTACAGCGGCCCCGGGCGAGGCGGAGGACGTGGTGGCGGGGTAGCCACGGTGTTTCCCCCGCGGTATCGCGGTCAGGACCGGACGCGGTGACGCCGGAGAACCCTAGCCGTGCGGCCTCGGACCTTGGGCGGGCTGCGGCTGCGGCGGCTGGCGGCGGGCGGCGAAGCCTCGGCCCCATGCGTCCCGACCGTGCCTGTGCCCTCGACGCCGCCCCGCGCCAGCCACATCCTGTGCGTCCCGGGGGCGGATCCTGCCGAGAGACTCCGGGGGCGGGAGTCGCCCGAGGTACCGCCTACCCTTGTCGCATGGGCAGCAGCGACCGGAGTCAGGCAGTGGGCGTCAATCGAAGCTATGAGATCCGCACCTACGGGTGCCAGATGAACGTCCACGACTCCGAGCGGCTCTCCGGGCTCCTGGAGGACGCCGGCTATGTCCGGTCGCCCGAAGGCAACGCCGAGGGCGACGCCGACATCGTCGTCTTCAACACCTGCGCGGTGCGGGAGAACGCCGACAACCGGCTGTACGGCAATCTCGGCCGGCTCGCCCCGATGAAGGCGAAGCGGCCCGGGATGCAGATCGCCGTCGGCGGCTGCCTCGCCCAGAAGGACCGCGACACCATCGTGAAGCGGGCGCCGTGGGTCGATGTCGTCTTCGGCACGCACAACATCGGGAGCCTTCCGGTGCTGCTGGAGCGGGCACGCATCCAGGAGGAGGCGCAGGTCGAGATCGCCGAGTCGCTGGAGGCGTTTCCCTCGACGCTGCCGACGCGGCGCGAGTCGGCGTACGCGGCGTGGGTCTCCATTTCCGTCGGCTGCAACAACACCTGCACCTTCTGCATCGTGCCCGCGCTGCGCGGCAAGGAGAAGGACCGGCGGCCGGGCGACATCCTGGCCGAGGTGGAGACGCTGGTCGCCGAGGGAGTCACGGAGATCACGCTGCTCGGGCAGAACGTCAACGCGTACGGCTCCGACATCGGCGACCGGGAAGCGTTCTCGAAGCTGCTGCGGGCGTGCGGCGCCGTCGAGGGACTGGAACGGGTCCGCTTCACCTCGCCGCACCCCCGCGACTTCACCGATGACGTGATCGCGGCGATGGCCGAGACGCCGAACGTCATGCCGCAGCTGCACATGCCGCTGCAGTCGGGCTCGGACACGGTCCTGAAGGCGATGCGACGCTCGTACCGGCAGGACCGCTACCTGGGAATCATCGAGAAGGTGCGGGCCGCGATGCCCGACGCCGCCATCTCCACCGACATCATCGTGGGCTTCCCCGGCGAGACCGAGGAGGACTTCGAGCAGACGATGCACGTGGTGCGCGCGGCACGCTTCGCGCAGGCCTTCACCTTCCAGTACTCCAAGCGCCCCGGGACACCGGCGGCGGACATGGACGGGCAGATTCCGAAAAAGGTCGTGCAGGCGCGTTACGAGCGGCTGGTGGCCCTCCAGGAGGAGATCAGCTGGTCCGAGAACAAGAAGCAGATCGGGCGGACGCTGGAGGTGCTCGTCGCGGAGGGCGAGGGCCGTAAGGACGGGGCGACCCACCGGCTCTCGGGCCGCGCTCCCGACAACCGCCTGGTGCACTTCACCAAGCCGGAGGAGCCGGTCCGGCCGGGCGATGTGGTGGCGGTCGAGATCACTTACGCCGCCCCGCACCACCTGCTGGCCGAGGGCCCGGCGAAGGGCGTCCGGCGTACGCCCGCGGGCGACGCCTGGGAGCGCCGGAACGCGGCCCCCGAGGCGCCTTCCGGCGTGATGCTGGGCCTGCCGACCGTCGGCGTGCCCGCCCCCGTACCGGCCTCCGGGCCGGGCTGCGGCTGCGACTGACCTCGCAGGCCGGGACCGCTCCGCGCCCCAGCTCCGCGCCCCAGCCGGCGCCCGTTCATCCCCGGGTCTCCGTGTGCGGCGCAGGTGCCGGGTCCCCCAGGGCGGAGGTTCCGGACCGGCAGCGGCTCTGCCTGCCGGCGCGGACTCCCGGCCGGAGAACGGCGAGGAGCCGCATCCCGGCGCGCGTAGGGTTTCGGCATGCTTGTCGCCGCCGCCGTAGCTCCTTCCGCGCCGCTCCTCGTCCCCGATGTGGCCGCCGGTGCCGCACCGGAGCTGGACGCACTCCGCACCGCCTGCTCCGCCGCAGTCTCCGTACTCGCTGCCGCCCGCCCCGACCGCCTGGTCGTGATCGGCCCGGCCGACGAGGACGGCCGCGGCCCGCACCTCCAGGGCGCGACAGGCTCGTTCCGCGGCTTCGGAGTCGACCGGGAGGTCCGACTGGGGGCCGGTGTCGACACCCCGGGGCGGCAGCTGCCGCCCTCCTTGGCCGTCGGCGCCTGGTTGCTCGAGTGGACCGGCTGGGCGGCGGCCCCCGTCGAAGGCTTCGGGGTCGGCGAGCCGCTCGCCGCCGACCGCTGTGCCCAGGTGGGCCGTGAGCTGGCCGCAGGCCGTGAGCGGACCGCGCTCCTGGTGATGGGCGACGGCAGCGCCTGCCGGACCCTGAAGGCACCCGGCTACCTCGACGAGCGGGCCGCAGGCTTCGACGCCCAGGCGGCGCGGGCGCTGGGAGCGGCGGATACCGCGGCCCTGCTGGCGCTCGACGAGAAGCTGGCCCGCGAGCTGCAGGCCGCAGGGCGCGCGCCCTGGCAGGTCCTCGCGGGAGCAGGCGAAGGCGTCGGGCTGGGCGGCGAGCTGCTGTACGACGAAGCCCCGTACGGCGTGGGCTACTCCGTCGCCACCTGGTCCTAGACGCGCCGACGGCCGCGAAGCGCGGGGCTTCGCGGCCGTACACCGTGCCGAGGTCAGGTGCCGCTGCCTTCGTCCTTTCCGGACTGACGGCGAAGGGTGTCCTTGGCCTTGTCCGTGCCGGCGTCGATCCGGCCGCTGTGTTCGCCCTTGGTCTTCTCGTCGGCCATGGACGAGGTCTTGTCCATGCCCTGCTCGATCTTGTCCCCCTGCTCTCGCGCAGGGCCCCGGGCCTTGTCCCTGTGGAGCTTGGCCTTGATCGTGTCCATCATTCCCATGGGGCACCTTCCCTGGTCGGCGGACTACTTCCGGACGCCTTCCCCGGCCTCGCTGTCGGCGGCTTCCTCCGCGGACTGCTGCTTCGGGATCTCGACCGCATCCGCGGTCCCGGGCGACTCCGCGGCCCCGGTCTCCTCGACGGCTGCCGCTTCCGCGGATTCCGCCGTCAGAGTGGCGGGAGCCGCCGCCTCGGTTGACGCCGCGGACGAATGACGGCGAAACCTTGCAAACACGCCCATATCAACTCCATACCCTACTCGTGTGAGCGAAATCCCGCGCAGCCCGGAGCGTCCCATTGCGTCGCCCGGCTGCACCGGTCCGTAAACCGGCGCGCGGAACCTCGCAACACGAAACGAACCGGAGGGTGGGCCGTCACGTCACTCATTCGAGGAGAGGTCCCCACGTTTGCAAGACTGTGCCGGTGAGAAGCACAACTCCCGCGCCCCGGGTCATCGCCGTCGTCGGGCCCACCGCGGCCGGAAAGTCCGATCTGGGTGTTGCCCTGGCCCGGCACTTCGGCGGTGAGGTCGTCAACGCCGACTCGATGCAGCTGTACCGGGGCATGGACATCGGCACGGCCAAGCTGACCCCGGCCGAGCGCCAGGGCGTACCGCACCGGCTGCTGGACATCTGGGACGTCACGGAAGCCGCGAGCGTCGCCGAGTACCAGCGGCTCGCACGGGCGGAGATCGACCGGCTGCTGGCGGAGGGACGCACGCCGGTCCTGGTGGGCGGCTCCGGCCTGTATGTGCGGGGGGCCATCGACGCGCTGGAGTTCCCCGGTACCGATCCGGAAGTACGCGCGCGCCTGGAAGCCGAGTTGAAGGCCGATGGCTCGCCGGCACTGCACGCCCGGCTCGCCGCCGCGGACCCGGAGGCAGGGCGGGCGATCCTGTCCAGCAACGGTCGGCGGATCGTACGGGCGCTCGAGGTCATCGAGATCACCGGCCGTCCCTTCACGGCCAACCTCCCTGGTCACGATGCGGTTTACGACACCGTGCAGATCGGGGTGGACGTCGGACGGCCGGAACTGGACGCACGGATCGCCGCGCGCGTCGACGGAATGTGGAACGCAGGGCTCCTCGACGAGGTACGGGCTCTGGAAGCCGTCGGCCTCCGCGAGGGGCGTACGGCGTCGCGCGCCCTCGGCTACCAGCAGGTGCTCGCCTTTCTGGCGGGGGAGTGCACCGAGGAGGAGTCGCGCGCCGAGACGGTTCGCGCCACCAAACGCTTCGCGCGCCGTCAGGACTCGTGGTTCCGCCGCGACCCGCGGGTGCACTGGCTGAGCGGGGCGGCCGACCACCGCGCGGAACTTGTGGGGCGGTCGTTGACGTTGGTGGAACGAGCGGTCACAGCCTGATCACGTGATGGCATCGGGACGCTCCGCGCGTCTTCCGGGCCTCGAAGAGCGTGTCATCATCGACCTTCGATCGAGCCGTGAAGTCGGAGTTGGGAGGGCGCGTGGCTATGGAGGCCGGCCCTCGCGACAAACCGCATCAGCCGCAGGACGAGCAGCCGGACGAACTCACGCCGGACGGTCCGGAGAACGAGACCGCGGGCGGCGAGTCCTTCCGTGAGCTGCGTCCGCCGCGGCGGCTGCGGATCTGGCAGATCGCCCCGATCGTGGGCCTCGCGGCCGCCGGATCGCTGATGTTCGCCTTTCCGCTCGCCTTCGAATTCGGCGACGGCGGAGCGGTCGTTGCGATGCTCGGCCTGCTGATCAGCTGCTGCGCGGCGGGCTGGGGCATGATGGCCGGCCGCCGCGTCGGCCTCACCTGGCCGGGCCTCCCGCCCCGCGGCTCCGGTGCACGCACCGACTGGCGCGTCATCGCCCTCTACGTCCTGGTCCTCGGCACCCTCGCGGCCCTTGCGATCTGGCGCGTGGCCCGCCTTCGCTGACGCTCGCCACGACCGGGCTCCGCATGCGGGGGACCGGCGGTACAGGCGTGAGGCAACGTGCTTCGGGCAGAGCGGACGCCTGTCGGGGCTCCGCCCGTCCTCCCCGTCACCCCCCGCTCGCAGCCGACCCGCACCGTAAGTGAGCCGGCGGGCCGCCGCCGGCCTGGGCCGTGGAAGGGCCCGTCGACGGCTCTCCCACGCGAAGCGACCGCCCGGCGAGCGGACCCGTAGGATCGGGGTGTGAGCTCCACGTATATCCCCTTCCTCAAGGGGCACGGCACCGAGAACGACTTCGTGATCGTTCCCGACCCCGACAACGGCCTCGGCATTTCCGCCGCCGCCGTCGCAAAGCTGTGCGACCGGCGCGCCGGGATCGGCGGGGACGGGCTACTGCATGTCGTGCGGTCCGCCGCGCATCCGGAGGCCGCCGGGATGGCCGGCGAGGCCGAATGGTTCATGGACTACCGCAACAGCGACGGCAGCATCGCCGAGATGTGCGGCAACGGGGTCCGCGTCTTCGCGCGCTATCTGCAGCGCGCGGGTCTGGTGGCCGAGGGCGATCTCGCGATCGCCACCCGGGCCGGGGTGCGCCGGGTGCACATCGCCAAGGCGAGCGCGGGCGGCGGGATCACCGTCGGTATGGGGACAGCGATCCTCCCCGACGGCGAGGTCACGGTTGCCGTCGGGGAGCGCAGCTGGCCCGCGCGCCATGTCAACATGGGCAATCCGCACGCCGTCGCCTTCGTCGAGGACCTGGCGCACGCGGGCAACCTGCTCACCGCCCCGCCCGTGCAGCCCGCATCCGCCTACCCGGACGGAACGAACGTCGAGTTCGTCGTCGACCGCGGTCCCGCCCATGTCGCGATGCGCGTTCACGAGCGCGGCTCCGGTGAGACCCGTTCCTGCGGAACCGGCGCCTGCGCCGTCATGGTTGCCGCCGCGCGCCGCGACGGCGTCGACCCCGGCGTCACCGGACGTCCCGTCACGTACACCGTGGATCTCCCCGGCGGACGTCTGATGATCTCCGAACACCCCGACGGCAGCATCGAGATGACCGGTCCGGCCGTGATCGTGGCCGAAGGCGTCATCGACTCCGATTGGATGGCAAGCACCACCCGTTGAATCTTCGCTCGAATGGGTGATCCGTTTCACGCTGGGCGAGAGCTGGTCAGCCGCGCGTGGTGGGCTCGGTAGCATCAAGCACCGGCCTGGGCGTCGGGCATCGGCCCTGTAGAGACAGCCCCTGCCGGTCGACGCCGCCGGAGGTGCCCATGAGCGCAGAGGCCACCAACCCTGGTCCTCCCGTCCGCAGGCGCGGGCGCCCCCGCATCGACCTGCGCAGACTCGGCCGCGCGGCGCTGTTGGGGCCCGCTCAGCGGGACCGTCTTCCGGACGCCATCGACCATGTGGCGAAGGTGCATCGCGCCCACCATCCGGGTGCAGACCTCGACCCGTTGCGCCGGGCGTACGTCCTCGCCGAGTCCTCGCACCGCGGCCAGATGCGCAAGAGCGGTGAGCCGTACATCACCCATCCGCTCGCTGTGACGCTGATCCTCGCCGAACTGGGTGCCGAGACCACGACCCTGACGGCTTCTCTGCTGCACGACACCGTCGAGGACACCGACGTGACGCTCGACCAGGTGCGGGAGGAGTTCGGCGAGGAGGTCCGCTATCTCGTCGACGGCGTCACCAAGCTGGAGAAGGTCGACTACGGCGCCGCGGCCGAGCCCGAGACCTTCCGCAAGATGCTCGTCGCCACCGGCAACGACGTCCGGGTGATGTCCATCAAGCTCGCCGACCGGCTGCACAATATGCGCACCCTCGGCGTGATGCGCCCCGAGAAGCAGGCCAGGATCGCCAAGGTCACGAGGGATGTGCTGATCCCGCTGGCCGAGCGGCTCGGCGTACAGGCGCTGAAGTCCGAGCTCGAGGATCTGGTCTTCGCGATTCTGCACCCCGAGGAGTACGCGCTCACCCGCGACCTCGTGTCGGACCACGCGAGCCGGCCCGACCCCCTGGACGCGGTCGCCGAGCAGGTCCGTTCGGTTCTGCGGGAGGCGGACATCGGCGCCGAAGTCCTGGTCAGGCCACGGCACTTCGTCTCCGTACACCGGGTGCGACTCAAACGCGGCGAACTCGGCGACGCCGGCTTCGGCCGGATCCTGGTGCTGGTCACCGAGGACGCCGACTGCTACGCCGTCCTCGGTGAGCTGCACACCTGTCTCACCCCGGTCATCTCCGAGTTCAAGGACTTCATCGCCCGCCCGAAGTTCAATCTGTATCAGTCCCTGCACACTGCGGTGGTGGCCCGGCCGGGCGGCGAGGTCGCCGAAGTCCTCATCCGTACGCACCAGATGCACCTGGTGGCGGAGGCGGGTGTGGTCGCGCTCGGCAATCCGTACGCCCCGCCCGCGGAGGGCGCCGAGACGGGTGCGCCCGGTGAGACCGCGGACGGCGAGCGCGCCGACCCGACCCGCCCCGGCTGGCTGTCCCGGCTGCTGGCTTGGCAGCAGGCCACTCCCGACCCCGACGCTTTCTGGACCTCGCTGCGCGACGACCTCGCCCAGGACGCGGAGATCACGGTCTTCCGGGCGGACGGCGAAGGCGGCGCGGTGGGGCTTCCGCCGGGCGCCAGCTGCGTCGACGCGGCGTACGCGCTGCACGGCGAAGCCGCGCACAGCTGCATCGGTGCCCGGGTCAACGGCCGCCTCGCCACCCTCGCCACGGTCCTGGGCGACGGCGACACGCTGCAGCTCCTGATGGCACAGGACCCGGCTGCCGGACCCTCCCCCGACTGGCTCGAGTACGCCCGTACGCCCGCCGCTCGCCTGGCGATCACCCGCTGGCTGGCCGCCCACCCCGAGGCGCAGAAGGCCGCCGCCGACCCCGCGTCCCCGTCGGAACACGGCAGCGCGCCTGCCGAAGCCGGGGCCCGGGAGGCGGGACAGGCCGCACCGGTCGCCGCCGTCGCGGATCTGCCGGGGGCACCCGTACGGCTCGCGGGCTGCTGCACCCCCGTGCCGCCCGACGCGGTCACCGGCTTCGCTGTCCGGGGCGGCGCCGTGACCGTGCACCGCACCCAGTGCCCAGCCGTCGCCCGGATGACGGTGGCCGGGCGGTCCACGGTGGGGGTCCGCTGGCGTGGGCGGGGGGACGGCGGCAGCGCCGACTGCCGGGTCACGCTCACCGCGGAGGCCCTCGGCCGGCCGCATCTGCTCGCCGACCTCACCGAGGCCATCGCGCTGGAAGGCGCCGCCATCGTCTCCGCCGCGGTCGAGCCGCCCCACCAGCAGCGGGTACGCCACACCTACACACTCCAACTCCCCGACGCCGCAGGGCTTCCCGCGCTGATGCGCGCCATGCTCAAGGTGCCGGGGGTGTACGACGTCAGCCGCGCACAGCGGCCGGCCACCGCGGTGCCGCGGGTCACGACCTGAGGGCCCGACCGGAACTGTCCGTTCGGGTGGGTGCAGCGCGCGGCTCCGCCGGAGGCCTGCGGTCAGCTGATAGCAGTAGTGCATGATCCGACCCCCACAGCGCAGAGCGGTCCTCGCTGCCGTCGCCATGGCCACCCTCGTTGCGGCCGGGGTGCCGACACCCGCTCCGCTGGGGGTCGGCGACCGGCTGTTCCCGCATCTGGGAAACCCGGGGTACGACGTGCTGTCGTACGACATCGCGTTCCACTACTCCGGCGACAACCGCAAGCCTCTGCGGACGGTTTCGGCGATCGACGCCCGCGCCACGGCTTCGCTGGAGTCCTTCAATCTCGATTTCGCGCGCGGCACGGTCTCGTCCGTGGACGTCAACGGCAAGCCGGCGCGCTTCAAGACGGTCGGCGAGGACCTCGCCATCACGCCGGCCGAGCCGGTCCCGAGTGGCGCCCCGCTCCGTATCAACGTCGCCCACACCAGCCAGACCGACGCCGGGGACGTTGGCGGCTGGGTGCGGACTCGGGACGGCCTGGCGATGGCCAACCAGGCCGATGCCGCGCACCGCGTCTTCCCCAGCAACGACCACCCGTCCGACAAGGCCCGCTTCACCTTCCGGGTCACCGCGCCGAAGGACCTCACCGTCGTCGCGGGCGGGCTGCCGCTGTCCCGGCACAACGGTGCCCGGACCACCACCTGGGCCTACCGCACTGCCCATCCCATGGCGACGGAACTGGCGCAGGTCTCCATCGGCCGGTCCGCGGTGGTGAAACGCCGTGGACCGCACGGCCTGCCCGTACGGGACGTGGTGCCCGCGGCGGACCGCCGACTGCTGGCGAAGTGGCTGGCCAAGACCCCCGGACATATCTCCTGGATGGAGCGGCGGGTCGGACCGTACCCCTTTGAGACCTACGGTGTGCTGATCGCCGATGCCCAGACCGGCTTCGAGCTGGAGACACAGACGCTCTCGCTCTTCGAGCGCAAGCTGTTCACGGACATGCGGTTCATGGACTGGGCGGTCGAATCGGTCATGGTGCACGAGCTGGCCCATCAGTGGTTCGGCAACAGCGTGGCCCCGGAAAGCTGGTCGGACCTCTGGATCAACGAAGGCCACGCCACCTGGTACGAGGCGCTGTACATGGAAGAAGCTGCCAAGAAGGCCAAGGAGCCGCTGGCGGCGGACATGACGCTCGCCGAGCGGATGCGCCAGGCGTACACCTGGTCCGACCGCTGGCGCGCCGAGGGCGGACCGCCCGCCGCCCCCAAGCCGCCGACCACCGGACAGAAGATCGGCATCTTCCGGCCCGTCGTCTACGACGGCAGTGCGCTGGTGCTGTACGCGCTGCGGCAGCGGATCGGTGCGACGGCCTTCGACCGGCTGGAGCGGGCATGGGTCTCCCGGAACCGCGACGGCAACGCCTCGACCGCCGACTTCATCGCGCTCGCCTCGGAGGTCTCCGGACAGGACCAGACCGCCTTCCTGCGGTCGTGGCTGTACGACGCCCGGACTCCGGCGATGCCGGGGCATCCGGACTGGCGGGCCGCCCGGCCCAGTAAGCGGCCTGCTGAACGGCCTGCCGGCCGGCCCTCTGCGCGGCACGGGGCCGGGCCGGTACACGGGAAGTCACACGGACACGGCTAGCCCACGTCACACTCCGTGACCCCGACGGGAGCGGATCTCCGTGCGCAGGGACAACCGTGCGCAGGGACAACCGTGCGCACGGACAACCTGCGCCCACGGAACGAACCTGCGCACGGAGAGCTCACGTGACGTGACCGTGTGCCCGGAAAACCCACGTGACGGCCGAGCCGGGCCGTGCGACCATTTTGAGGTCGGCAGCGGGCCCGGCCGGCCCGGGGAATCCTGGGGGCCACGCGCACGTTGTTCCGATGAGTGTTCCCATCCGTGTTTCCCATCGACCTAAGGATCAAATGACCGACTCTTCTTCCCCTTCGCAGGACGCCCAGCGCTTCTCGGCAAGCCTTCGGGCCGGTTCTCTGATGGAAGAGGACGTCGCCTGGAGCCACGAGATCGACGGAGAGCGAGACGGCGATCAGCTGGACCGCTCCGAGCGGGCGGCGCTGCGCCGCGTCGGAGGCCTTTCCACAGAGCTCGAGGACGTCACCGAGGTCGAGTACCGCCAGCTGCGCCTGGAGCGCGTGGTGCTGGTGGGGGTCTGGACGTCAGGCACGGTGCAGGACGCGGAGAACTCTCTCGCGGAGCTGGCAGCGCTGGCCGAGACCGCGGGCGCCGTGGTGCTCGACGGGGTGATCCAGCGCCGGGACAAACCGGACCCTGCCACGTACATCGGTTCCGGCAAGGCCGAGGAGCTCCGGGAGATCGTGCTGGACACCGGGGCGGACACCGTTGTGTGCGACGGTGAGCTCACCCCGGGCCAGCTCATCCACCTCGAGGATGTCGTCAAGGTCAAGGTGGTCGACCGCACCGCCCTGATCCTCGACATCTTCGCCCAGCACGCCAAGTCCCGGGAGGGCAAGGCGCAGGTCTCGCTGGCGCAGATGCAGTACATGCTGCCGCGGCTGCGCGGCTGGGGTCAGTCGCTGTCCCGGCAGATGGGTGGCGGTGGCTCCGGGTCGTCGGGCGGCGGCATGGCAACCCGTGGCCCCGGTGAGACCAAGATCGAGACGGACCGGCGGCGGATCCGCGAGAAGATGGCGAAGATGCGCCGGGAGATCGCGGACATGAAGACCGGCCGTGACATCAAGCGGCAGGAGCGCCGGCGCAACAAGGTGCCCTCGGTCGCCATCGCCGGATACACCAACGCCGGGAAGTCCTCGCTGCTCAACCGGCTGACGGGTGCGGGCGTGCTGGTGGAGAACGCACTGTTCGCCACCCTCGATCCGACCGTGCGCCGAGCCGAGACGCCCAGCGGGCGGCTCTACACCCTCGCCGACACCGTCGGGTTCGTGCGGCATCTGCCGCACCACCTGGTCGAGGCCTTCCGCTCCACCATGGAGGAGGTCGGCGACTCCGACCTGATTCTGCATGTGGTGGACGGGTCTCACCCGGTGCCGGAGGAGCAACTGGCCGCGGTGCGTGAAGTGATCCGCGAGGTGGGCGCGGTCGAGGTGCCCGAAATCGTGGTGATCAACAAGGCGGACGCCGCCGATCCGCTCGTCCTCCAGCGGCTGCTGCGCATCGAGAAGCGGGCGATCGCGGTGTCGGCCCGTTCGGGGCAGGGCATCGAGGAATTGCTCGGGCTGATCGACGACGAGCTGCCGAGGCCGCAGGTCGAGATCGAGGCGCTGGTGCCGTATACGCAGGGACAGCTGGTCTCGCGGACGCACGCCGACGGCGAGGTGATCTCCGAGGAGCACACCCCGGAGGGCACGCTGCTCAAGGCGCGGGTCCACGCCGAGCTTGCGGCCGAGCTGCAGCCGTACGTACTGGCCGGGCTGCTCTGACCGGCTGACCGGCTGGACCGAAGCCCGCCCGTCACATTAAGAAAGCCCTTCGCAGGCAAGCCCTCAGCAGGCAGGGGGAAGGCCCGGTCCCACACGTGGGACCGGGCCTTCCCCCTTGCCCACTGCTACTGGCCGGCGAACTTCTCGCTGACCGCGGTGTACATGTTCTTCGCCTCGGTCCCCAGGTGCGGACCGGCCAGCCAGGTGGCCGTGACCGGACCGATGGACGTGTTGGAGACCAGCGCAGGCTTGCCGTCGGCGCCGTTGGCGAACCAGCCGCCTCCCGACGAACCGCCCGTCATGGTGCAGCCGATGCGGTACATCGTCGGCAGTGATTCGGTCAGCGACAGCCGTCCCGGCCTGTCCACGCAGGAGAACATCTTCGTGCCGTCGAACGGCGGTGCGGCCGGGTATCCCCAGGCGCCCATGTTGTCGATGTTCTTCACCTGAGGAGCGTTGAATTCGACCGGCAGCGCCGCGCCGACCGTCTCCTCCAGGGACTTGCCCTCGCTGCCATTCTCGGGCTTCACATGCAGCACGGCGAAGTCGTGCGGAGCGCCGTTCCCGCCCGTGGCGGAACCCTGGGAGATCCACTGCTTGGAGGTGGAGGCCCAGTCGGCCCACCACATCCCGTAGGGGGCGACCTGCTCGCGCGGCGGATTGTTCTCCAACCGGTCGGCCGGCAGCGCGCTGTTGTTGAAGGACGGGACGAAGGCGATGTTCCGGTACCAGCCGCCGTCCTTCCCCGCGTGCACGCAGTGACCGGCTGTCCAGACCATGTTGGACTTGCCCGGGTTCGCAGGGTCCTTCACGACTGTCGCGGAGCAGACCATCGAACCCTCGGGGCCGTCGAAGAAGACCTTGCCGACGGGGGCGGCGTTGTCGTGGTACGGGGTCCTGACCGCCTCGGCCTGGACGGGCGCCGGTTCCGGGTCGCTGATGCCCTGGTCACCGGAGACATCCGCGGGAACCGTCTTGTGCGGCTCCTCCGCCTCCTTCATACGCCCGGGCTTCCAGAGGTCGTCGATGACCGGGTTGATGAAGTCCCCCGCCTCGCGCAGCCAGTCGTCCTTCTGCCAGTTCTTCCACTCCCCGTTCTTCCACTTGTCCAGGTCGAGGCCCAGCTCCTTCAGACGGGATCCGAAGTCGTCGGGCAGAGCGACGTCGTCCGTGCCTTGCTGGTCCGCGGAGGCGCCGGGCCTCTCGTCCGCGCTGTCGTCCGCCGCGCCGCACGCGGTCGCGGTCACCGCGAGCACGGCGACGAGCGCGGCTGCGGCGAGAGCAGGCCGTCGTATCGATGGCATGGGTGGGACTCCCCCTGGATGTGGTCGAAAACCGGTGATGGACTTGTCATGAACCCCGACGCGAGGCACAAGGCTTCACTATGCCCGTGCCGTTGGGGACGGCCGCGGTCGGGGCTGTGGTTCCCGGTGCCCCGCGAGCGCCAATGATCTTCTCGTCCGCCCGTGATCCGCCGCTCGCGGCGTCGTTGGTATACGTACGGGGAGCAGCCGATCAGCGTTCAGCGGGAGGACCGAAAAGCCGTGGCCCTGACCGAGTCTCCGCCGATGGCGCCGTGCGCTGTGGATACAGCGGAAGCAGCGGAGTTCGCGCAGGACGGCATTCTGCGGCGGCAGTCGCTCCGGGAATCCGCAGCCCGTACCTATGCGCGCTCGCTGCCCATCGTGCCCGTCCGCGCCCGTGGGCTGACCATCGAAGGCGCCGACGGGCAGCGCTATCTCGACTGCCTTTCCGGAGCCGGGTCGTTGGCTCTGGGCCACAACCATCCGGTCGTGCTGGAGGCCATCAGGGCCGTCCTCGACTCCGGCGCCCCTCTGCAGGTCCTGGATCTGGCGACACCGGTCAAGGATGCCTTCGTCTCGGAGCTGTTCCGGACGCTGCCCAGGGAACTCGCCGACCGGGGGCGGGTGCAGTTCTGCGGGCCGGCCGGCGCGGACGCCGTGGAGGCCGCCCTCAAGCTCGTACGCACCGCGACCGGGCGCCGCGGACTGCTGTCGTTCTCCGGGGCGTATCACGGAATGACCGAAGGAGCGCTCGAGGCATCCGGAGGCGCTCAGGACGTGCGGGTGGTGCGCTTGCCGTATCCCTACAACTACCGCTGTCCGTTCGGGATCGGCGGTGAGCGGGGCGCTGAACTGTCCGCGCGATGGACCGCGTCCCTGCTCGACGATCCGAAGAGCGGGGTGCAGCCTCCCGCGGGGATGATCCTCGAACCGGTGCAGGGCGAGGGGGGCGTGATCCCGGCCCCGGACAGCTGGCTGCGCCGGATGCGCGAACTCACCGCCGTGCGCGGCATTCCGCTCATCGCTGACGAGGTTCAGACCGGTGTAGGGCGGACGGGGGCCTTCTGGGCGGTCGAGCACAGTGGGATCGTGCCCGATGTGATGGTGCTGTCGAAGGCCGTAGGGGGAAGCCTGCCACTCGCGGTCGTGGTCTACCGCGACGAGTTGGACACCTGGCAACCCGGCGCCCATGCCGGCACGTTCCGCGGCAATCAGCTGGCCATGGCCGCAGGCGCCGCCACGCTGGCGTACGTGCGGGAGAACGGGCTCGCGGAGCGGGCGGCGGCACTCGGCAACCGGATGCTGGCCCAGCTGCGGCAGCTCGCGGAGCAGCAGCCGTGCATCGGGGAGGTACGTGGCCGGGGGCTGATGATCGGTGTCGAACTCGTCGACGCCGAGGCTGACGGCGACGCGTCCGGCGGTGGGCGCCCGGCGGCGCCCGAACTCGCTGCAGCGGTACAGCGGCAGTGCCTGAGCCGCGGTCTGATCGTCGAACTCGGCGGTCGCCATGGCAGCGTGGTCAGGCTCCTTCCACCGCTGACGATCACCGACGAACAGACCGAGGTCGTACTCGACCGGCTGAGCGATGCGATCGTCACCGCGGCCCGTGCTCCCGTGCGCGAACAGGCCCGGGGCGGCGCCGACGCGCGGGTGCCAAGAGGGCCGTCGCCGAACGTCCACCGGTGACGACGGGCCGGCCGGGCATCCGGCTGCCGCGGCACCGGTCCGCCGTGTTGCCCACACCGGGCCGCGGTGACCGGATAGGTCCGCTCTGTCCGACGCAGGCACCCCACGCTCAGCCAACCGACGAAGGAGGGAGGCGCCTCCTCGGCGGCTCACCGCCCGGATCAGCGCCAACAGAACATGAACGCACGCTCGGGCCACGAGGCCACCGTCACCACCACCGACCTCACCGTGCCCCGTCAGGTCGCCTCCGCCGGGGCGATCCCGGCCACCCCGGACCCGCTCGACCAGCCCGACCCGCACACGGCGGCCGACGCGGCGGCCATCGAGAACCTGCTGCGCTGCTGGACGCGGGAGAACAGCACGCCACAGCCGAGCAGTGATGCCCTGCGCATCCCGCTGGACGCCAGCGGCACCGCGCTCCTGGTCCCCGTTCGCTACTGGTCGGCCACCGGCTGGCACCGTTTCGCAGCGCCCGTCCTGGAGAGTGCGCCGTCGCAGGCGCCCGCCCTCGACGCCGTCACGGTCGCCGCTCTGCTCGGCCGGGAGGCGGCACACGGAGTCGACGGTCCCGCAGGTAGGGAGAGTGCCGAACTCGTGGGGCGGGTCGCCGACTCCGTGCACCGCACCGCCGAGTTCATCACCGACCGGAGGGCCCATCCGGGAATCCCGCTCACCGGTGATCTGTTCCTGGACGCCGAACAGTCGCTCCTTCTCGGCCACCCGCTCCACCCCACTCCCAAGAGCCGCGAAGGGCTCTCCGACGCCGAAGCCCGCGCCTACTCGCCCGAGTTGCGCGCTTCCTTCCCCCTGCACTGGATGGCCGTCGACCGGTCCGTCCTGGCCACGGAATCCGCCTGGACCGAGCGCGGCCGTCCGGTGACCGCCGAGCAGCTCGGAACCGAGCTGGCCGGAAGCGGCCTCGTACTGCCCCGGAGCACCGTGCCGCTGCCCCTCCACCCCTGGCAGGCCCGAGAGATCCGCCACCGCCCGGCGATCGCCGAACTTCTCGACGCGGGGCTGCTGCACGACCTCGGGCCGCACGGCGAAGCCTGGCACCCCACCTCCTCCGTACGCACCGTGCACCGGCCCGGCGCGGCCGCCATGCTCAAGCTCTCGCTGGGCCTGCGCATCACCAACTCCCGTCGTGAGAACCTCCGCAAGGAACTGCAGCGCGGCGTCGAGGTGCACCGGCTGCTGCGCAGCGGGCTCGCCGAGCAGTGGCAGAGCGTTCACCCCTGCTTCGACATCGTCCGTGACCCGGCCTGGCTCGCCGTCACGGCACCGGACGGAGAGCCGCTTCCCGGCCTCGACGTGGTGATCAGGCACAACCCCTTCGCCGCCGGCGACGACGCCGTGTGCATCGCCGGACTCACCTCGCCGCGGCCCTGGCCCAGGACGGACTCCGGCGGAGTCCCGGTGATGCGCTCCCGGCTCGCCGACCTCGTCGCACGGCTCTCCGCCCGTACGGGCCGCCCCCACGGCGCGGTATCCACCGAGTGGTTCCTGCGCTACCTCGAGACCGTGGTCCGCCCCGTCCTGTGGCTCGACGGCCAAGCCGGTGTCGCGCTCGAGGCCCATCAGCAGAACACCCTCGTGCTCCTCGACGCCGACGGCTGGCCGGTGGGTGGCCGCTACCGAGACAACCAGGGGTACTACTTCCGCGAGTCCCGCCGGGCGGAACTCGACCGGCGGCTGCCCGGCATCGGGAACGAGAGCGACACCTTCGTGTCCGACGCTGTCGCCGACGAGCGCTTCGCCTATTACCTCGGTATCAACAACGTGCTCGGGCTGATCGGAGCATTCGGCGCTCAGTTGCTCGCCGACGAGCGCGTCCTCATCGCCGCGTTCCGGCGCTTCCTGGGAGAGGCCGCAGCAGCCTCGGCCAAGATCGGTTCTTCTCTCCCCGCCCTGCTTCTCGAGTCCGCCACCCTGCGCTGCAAGGCGAACCTCCTCACCCGCCTGCACGGCCTCGACGAGCTGGTCGGACCGGTCGACACCCAGTCCGTCTACGTCACCATCCCCAACCCCCTTGTCGTGTCCGCGGCATGAGATCCGAGTCCCATGGGCACCACGAGATTCACGAGGCTCACCAGAAACCCGGGAGGAGACTGTCGCCGTGCCGTCCACCGAACCGAGCACCAGCTCCAGCACCGACGACACCCTCGATCTGCGGTTGCCGGACGAATTGGCCGCGCTGATCGCCCAGGAATGTGCCGCCCTGGCCCGCGCGGCCGGCCCTCCGGGAGCCGTCCCACCTCGACGACCGACGGGTCCCGACCTTCTCGACGACATTGCCGCATGGGCTCCGGCCCCTACTCGTTCGGGACCCTTCGAGCTGGTTCCCGTCCGCATCGACCGCGACCTTCCGCTCATCACCCGCTGGATGAACGACCCCGCGGTCGCTGCGTTCTGGGAGCTCGACGGACCCGACGAGATCGCCGCCGCCCACCTACGTGCCCAACTCGGGGGCGACGGCCGTAGTGTGCCGTGCCTCGGTGTCCTGGACGGCACTCCCATGAGTTTTTGGGAGGTGTACCGTGCCGATCTCGACCTGCTTGCCCGCCACTACCCGGCGCGGCCCCATGACACCGGTCTCCATCTGCTCATCGGAGACGTCGCCGACCGCGGTCGCGGGTTCGGCACCTCGCTGCTCCGCACCGTCTCCGACCTCGTCCTCGACAACCGCCCCTCCTGCGGCCGGGTCGTGGCGGAGCCCGATCTGCGCAACACCCCCTCCGTAGCAGCATTCCTCGGTGCCGGATTCCGCTTCTCCTCCGAGATTGATCTCCCCGACAAACGGGCAGCCCTCATGATTCGCGACCGCACTCTTCGCCACCTCCAGTGATCCGTCCGTCCATGCCCGCTGTTCCGCACTGCTTTCAATACACCGCTCGGCCCGTTCCCGTTCCCGTCCGAGGAGCCCAGACCCTTGCGCCCGTCACAGCAGCGTTACGCCGCCTGGCATCGAGCAGCCCGCCGCCTGCTCGCCAAGTTGCTCGCCGAGTTCGCGTACGAAGAGGTGATCACACCTGAGTCCGACGGCGCGGACCCGCTCGCCTACCGGCTCCCCGTGACCGCGGACACCACCTACCGCTTCCGCGCCCACCGCGGCTCGTACGGACACTGGCGCGTGGACCCCGACTCGATCACCCCGTCCGGGGACCCATTGGAGTTCGTCGCCCTCGCCCACGACACCGTCCTCGGCCTGACCGGCGACACGACGGGCCACCTCGTCCGCGAGCTCACCGCCACCCTCGCCGCCGACACCCGGCTCGACAGCGCGGCGGCGAGTGTCGCGGAGCTCGCCGACCTCGAGTACGGCGACCTCGAAGGGCATCAGACCGGCCACCCGTGGATCGTCGTCAACAAGGGCCGGCTCGGCTTCTCCGCCACCGATACCGCCCGCTGGGCGCCCGAGGCCCGCTGTCCGCAGCGGCTTCCCTGGCTGGCCGTCCACCGCGATCTCTCGCAGTACCGGGGCGTCCCTGCGCTCGCCGACCCCGACCGGCTCTACCACGAGGAACTCACTCCCCGGACGCGCGCCGCCTTCGCCGCCGCCGTCGCCGACCAAGGCCGAGACCCCGCCGACTACCTCTGGCTGCCCGTCCACCCCTGGCAGTGGGACGAGAGCATCGCACCGCTCTTCGCGCCCCAGGTGGCTGACGGAACGATCATTCTGCTCCCCGAGGACGAGGATCTCCGGCTGCCCCAGCAGTCCATCCGCACCTTCCTCAACACGAGCCGCCCCCGCGGCCGCACCGTCAAACTCCCCCTGTCCATCCTGAACACCCTGGTGTGGCGCGGTCTGCCCACCGAGCGCACGGTGGCCGCGCCCGCCGTCACCGGCTGGGTGCACGCTCTCCGCGACGCCGACCCCTTCCTCCGCGACGAGACCCGGGTCGTCCTGCTCGGCGAGACCGCCTCCGTCACCGTCGAGCACCCCCTCTACGACCGGCTGCCCGGCGTCCCCTACCAGTACAAGGAACTCCTCGGCTGCATCTGGCGCGAACCCGTCACGGCCCACCTCGACGGCGGTGAACGAGCCCGCACCCTTGCCGCTCTCCTCCTCACCGATGCGGAGGGCCGGTCCTTCACCGCCGAACTCGTCCACCGCTCCGGCCTCGAGCCGACCGTCTGGCTCCGCCGACTCTTCGCCGCGCTGCTGCCTCCGCTGCTGCACTTCCTCTACCAGTACGGCACCGTCTTCTCGCCGCACGGCGAGAACGCCATCGTCGTCTTCGACGATCAGGAAGTGCCGGTCCGCCTTGCGATAAAAGACTTCGTCGACGACGTGAACATCAGCGCCGAGCCGCTTCCCGAGCACGACACGATGCCCGAGGACGTACGGGCGGTCCTGCTCACCGAGCCGCCGGCCTTCCTCACCCAGTTCATCCACTCCGGCCTCTTCGTCGGGGTCTTCCGCTATCTCGCCCCGCTGTACGAGGAGCACCTGGGGGTGGCCGAGACCGAGTTCTGGTCACTCGTACGGGCCGAGATCCTCCGGCACCAGGCACGCTTCCCCGAACTCAAGCCCCGCTTCGAGAGCTTCGATCTGCTGACGCCCCGCATCGAGCGGCTGTGCCTGAACCGCAACCGGCTGCATCTCGACGGATACCGCGACCGCTCCGACCGGCCGCACGCCGCTGTGCACGGCACCGTCCCGAACCCTCTTCATCAGCTGTGACGGCAGGCGATGTCAGTGCGGCGCCGTAGGGTGGTGACGCTATGACGAAGCCCTCCCTCCCCGACCTGCTGCACGCCGCCGTCACCGCCGTAGGCGGCACCGAGCGCCCTGGCCAGGTCACCATGGCCGAAGCTGTCGCCGAGGCAGTCGACGACGGATCTCATCTGCTGGTCCAGGCGGGCACCGGCACCGGCAAGTCCCTCGGCTATCTGGTGCCCGCGCTCGCCCACGGCGAGCGGGTGGTCGTCGCGACCGCGACGCTCGCGTTGCAGCGGCAGCTCGTCGAGCGCGACCTGCCGCGTACGGTCGAGGCGCTCTACCCCCTGCTGCGCCGCCGCCCCGAGTTCGCCATGCTCAAGGGACGGTCCAACTATCTGTGCCTGCACCGTCTGCACGAGGGGGTGCCGCAGGACGAGGAGGACGGGCTCTTCGACCCCTTCGAAGCGGCGACGCCGACCAGCAAGCTCGGCAAGGACCTGCTGCGGATGCGCGACTGGGCCGATGAGACGGAGACGGGGGACCGGGACGATCTCACACCGGGTGTCTCCGACCGGGCCTGGTCGCAGATCTCCGTCTCCTCGCGCGAGTGCCTGGGCGCGTCGAAGTGCGCCTACGGCGCTGAGTGCTTCGCCGAGGCCGCGCGGGAGCGGGCCAAGCTCGCCGACGTGGTGGTCACCAACCACGCTCTGCTCGCGATCGACGCCATCGAGGGCGCTCCAGTGCTGCCCAGCCATGAGGTGCTGGTCATCGACGAGGCTCATGAGCTGGTCTCCCGGGTCACCGGCGCCGCCACCGGCGAGCTCACCCCGGGGTCCGTCAACCGTGCCGTACGGCGCGCCGCCAAGCTGGTCAACGAGAAGGCTGCGGATGCCCTGCAGACCGCGTCCGAGACCTTTGAGCGGCTGATGGAGCTTGCTCTGCCCGGACGCCTGGAGGAGATCCCCGAGGACCTCGGATACGCGCTGGCGGCCCTACGTGACGCGGCCCGTACGGTGATCACGGCGCTCGGGAACACCCGGGACAAGTCGGTGCAGGACGAGGACGTGGTGCGTAAGCAGGCCCTCGCCTCGATCGAGAACGTCCACGCGGTCGCGGAACGCATCGCGTCCGCCTCGGAGTACGACGTCGTCTGGTACGAGCGGCACGACCGCTTCGGTGCCTCACTGCGCGTCGCCCCGCTGTCGGTGTCCGGGTTGCTCCGCGAGAAGCTCTTCGCCGACCGCTCGGTGGTGCTCACCTCGGCGACGCTCAAGCTGGGCGGCGACTTCAACGGCGTGGCCGCCTCGCTCGGCCTGTCACCGGAGGGGGCGGCCGGCGAGGCCCGGGACGGAGCCGCTGACGCCGAGAGCCCGCAGTGGAAGGGCCTCGACGCCGGCTCGCCCTTCGACTACCCGAAGCAGGGGATTCTCTACGTCGCCAAGCACCTGGCCCAGCCGGGCCGCGAGGGAAGCCGTACCGACATGCTAGATGAGCTGGCCGAGCTCGTGGAGGCAGCGGGGGGCCGCACGCTCGGTCTCTTCTCGTCGATGCGAGCCGCTCAGGGGGCGGCGGAGGCTCTTCGGGAACGGCTCGGCATGCCCATCCTGCTGCAGGGCGAGGAGACGCTGGGCGAGCTGATCCGTACCTTCGCGGCAGACGCCCGTACATGTCTGTTCGGCACGCTGTCGCTGTGGCAGGGCGTCGACGTGCCGGGCGCGAACTGCCAGCTGGTGGTCATGGACCGGATCCCGTTCCCGCGGCCGGACGACCCCCTGATGAGCGCGCGGCAGAAGGCCGTGGAGGAGGGCGGCGGGAACGGCTTCATGGCCGTTGCGGCGACGCATGCTGCGCTGTTGATGGCGCAGGGCGCCGGCCGGCTGGTACGGGCTTCGGGAGACCGCGGAGTGGTGGCCGTACTCGACCCCCGGCTGGCCACCGCCCGCTACGGCAGCTTCCTACGCGCCTCCATGCCGGACTTCTGGTACACGACGGACCGCAACCAGGCGCGCCGCTCCCTGGCCGCGATCGACACCGCTGCCCGCACGGCCGAGCCCTAGCCCTGGCCCGGTGATCGGCCGCCACGCGCGGGAACGCAGCAGGGCCCCGGAACCGGCGCAGTGGTCCCGGGGCCCGGTCGTGAGGGGTGTGTCAGACCCGCCGGAGCACCGCCACCACCTTGCCGAGGATCGTCGCCTCGTCGCCGGGGATCGGCTGGTACGAGGAGTTGTGCGGCAGCAGCCACACATGGCCGTCCTCGCGCTTGAAGCGCTTCACCGTGGCCTCGCCGTCGAGCATGGCGGCCACGATGTCGCCGTTCTCGGCAACGGGCTGGCGGCGCACCGTCACCCAGTCGCCGTCGCAGATCGCGGCTTCGATCATCGAGTCGCCGACGACCTTCAGAACGAACAGCTCACCGTCACCGACCAGTTGGCGGGGGAGCGGGAAAACGTCCTCGACCGATTCCTCGGCGAGGATCGGGCCACCGGCGGCGATACGGCCCACGAGCGGTACGTACGACGCCGCGGGCTTGCCGGTCGTGTCGGTGGGCTGGCTGGTCGGCCCGTCGGAGCCGCGGACCTCGTACGCCCGGGGGCGGTGCGGGTCCCGGCGCAGGAAGCCCTTGCGCTCCAGCGCCATGAGCTGATGCGCGACGGACGAAGTGCTCGAGAGCCCTACCGCCTGACCGATCTCGCGCATGGACGGTGGGTAACCGCGTCGCTGCACCGAGTCGCGGATGACTTCGATGACACGACGCTGCCGGTCCGTGAGCCCCGAGCTGTCCGCCCGGATTCCTGGAGGTCGGCCGGGCAGCGAGCGCACAGGCTTCTGCCCCTCCGGCTCCGGGTCCGCGTCATTCATCGGAAGCGTCCGGTCTGCTCGGTGCTGGGAGCGGTCCTGGGCTGTGATGGTGGCGCTGTCTGCGGTGGTGGTCACGTCGGCCCCTCTCGAGATGTTCTCCCTAGTGGGACAACGGTAGTTGGTTTCGAAAGGTTGCGCCAAACACACGTTCGAGTGAAAATTCGCAGATCGGCTGGCGTGGTCAGGTGGCCAGGTGTATAGGCGGAAAGTCGATTCCACGCATTACGGTACCGTCCGCCCGGAAAGTGACGGCCGGGTCCGGCGGGGGTGGAGCGTCACCGCGCTGCCGCCCAGTCTGGCACTCCCGCCCCGCCACGGGGCGGTCGGGCCGCCTCCCGTACGCTCATGGACGCCGCCGCGACGCGACACGCGGTCGATGCGCTTGACGGCCGACCACCAGATCTAGTGGTTTGATTGGCGGCGGCCACCTACAAGTTGTGGTCCCTGGACATCCATGGCCGCGGTTATCGCCTATGCTTGAGGCTGCTTCCCGAGGCCCGTCCGGGCCCGGCGAAGCCGTGTAGCCGTGCTGTGCCGGAAGACATTTCAAAGGGTCGAGGAGGGTGGAGGAAAATGCACTGCCCCTTCTGCAGACACCCCGACAGTCGCGTCGTGGACAGCCGTACCACCGATGACGGAACCGCGATCCGTCGGCGCCGTCAGTGCCCCGACTGCTCCCGCCGCTTCACCACCGTGGAGACGGCGTCACTCATCGTGATCAAGCGGAGCGGGGTCACCGAGCCCTTCAGTCGCGACAAGGTCATCTCGGGGGTGCGCAAGGCGTGCCAGGGCCGGCCGGTCACCGAGGACGCCCTCGCCAAGCTCGGCCAGCGGGTCGAGGAGGCGGTGCGGGCCACCGGCAGCGCCGAGCTGTCCACCCATGACGTCGGGCTCGCCATACTCGGCCCGCTCCAGGAGCTCGACCTCGTCGCGTACCTGCGGTTCGCGTCCGTGTACCGGGCGTTCGACTCGCTCGAGGACTTCGAGGCCGCCGTCGCGGAGCTGCGCGAGCAGCTGCCCCAGTCGGACGCCGACGGCCGCGCCAAGGACCCGGAGGTCCCCGCCGCGGCGAGCGCGGCCGACTAGCGGCGCACACCAGACCTGCCCGGAGCGCGCGAGCGTGCGGGCACCAGAGAGACATCGTGCCCAGGGAAGAAATGGGCACATCAGGGCGTTTTTGCCCGTACAGGGAGGCGGCATGACAGAGACGACGAGCGGCCCGGCACGAGGCTCCCGCGCCAAGGGCAGCAAGGTGAGCAAGGGGCTGCGCATCGAGCGCATCCACACCACCCCGGGCGTGCACCCGTACGACGAGGTGGTCTGGGAGCGCCGTGACGTCGTCATGACCAACTGGCGCGACGGCTCGGTCAACTTCGAGCAGCGTGGCGTCGAGTTCCCCGACTTCTGGTCGGTGAACGCGGTCAACATCGTCACCAGCAAGTACTTCCGCGGCGCGGTGGGCTCGCCCGACCGTGAGTCCAGCCTGAAGCAGCTCATCGACCGTGTGGTCCGGACGTACCGCAAGGGCGGAGAGGATCACGGCTACTTCGCTTCCCCGGCGGACGCCGAGATCTTCGAGCAGGAGATGACCCACGCGCTGCTGCACCAGGTGTTCAGCTTCAACTCGCCGGTGTGGTTCAACGTCGGCACGAAGCAGCCGCAGCAGGTCTCCGCCTGCTTCATCCTCTCGGTCGACGACTCCATGGACTCGATCCTGGACTGGTACAAGGAAGAGGGGATGATCTTCAAGGGCGGCTCCGGCGCCGGCCTGAACCTCTCCCGTATCCGCTCCTCCAAGGAACTGCTGTCCTCCGGCGGCAATGCATCCGGTCCGGTCTCCTTCATGCGTGGCGCCGACGCGTCGGCCGGAACGATCAAGTCCGGTGGCGCGACCCGCCGCGCGGCCAAGATGGTCGTCCTCGATGTGGACCACCCCGACGTCGAGGCCTTCATCGAGACCAAGGTGAAGGAGGAGGAGAAGATCCGCGCCCTGCGTGACGCGGGCTTCGACATGGACCTGGGCGGCGACGACATCACGTCCGTCCAGTACCAGAACGCCAACAACTCCGTCCGTGTGAACGACGAGTTCATGAAGGCGGTGGAGGGCGGCTCGAAGTTCGGCCTGCGCGGCCGGATGACCGGCGAGGTCATCGAGGAGGTCGACGCCAAGGGTCTCTTCCGGAAGCTGGCCGAGGCCGCCTGGGCCTGCGCCGACCCGGGGATTCAGTACGACGACACCATCAACCACTGGCACACCTCGCCGGAGTCGGGTCGGATCACCGCCTCGAACCCGTGCAGCGAGTACATGCACCTGGACAACTCCTCGTGCAACCTCGCCTCGCTGAACCTCATGAAGTTCCTGCGTGACGATGACCAGGGCAACCAGTCGTTCGACGCCGAGAGCTTCGCCAAGGTCGTCGAGCTGGTCATCACCGCGATGGACATCTCCATCTGCTTCGCGGACTTCCCGACCCAGAAGATCGGCGAGACCACGCGCGCGTTCCGCCAGCTGGGCATCGGCTACGCCAACCTCGGCGCCCTGCTGATGGCCACCGGCCACGCCTATGACTCGGACGGCGGACGCTCCCTCGCGGGCGCCATCACCTCGCTGATGACCGGCACTTCGTACAAGCGCTCGGCCGAGCTCGCCGCGGTCGTGGGCCCGTACGATGGTTACGCCCGGAACGCCGACGCCCACAAGCGCGTCATGAAGCAGCACGCCGACGCCAACGCTACGGCGAAGCGCATGGACGACCTGGACACCCCGGTCTGGGCCGCGGCCACCGAGTCCTGGCAGGACGTAATCCGCCTCGGCGAGAAGAACGGATTCCGCAACGCCCAGGCGTCCGTGCTGGCGCCGACGGGCACCATCGGCCTGATGATGGACTGCGACACCACCGGAGTCGAGCCGGACCTGGCCCTGGTCAAGTTCAAGAAGCTCGTCGGCGGCGGCTCGATGCAGATCGTGAACAACACGGTCCCGAAGGCGCTGAAGCGCCTCGGCTACCAGCCGGAGCAGGTCGAGGCGATCGTCGCCCACATCGCCGAGCACGGCAATGTGATCGACGCCCCGAGCCTCAGGCCGGAGCACTACGAGGTCTTCGACTGCGCCATGGGCGAGCGCTCCATCTCGCCGAAGGGCCACGTGCGCATGATGGCGGCGGCCCAGCCGTTCCTGTCCGGCGCGATCTCCAAGACGGTGAACATGCCGGAGTCGGCAAGCGTCGAGGAGATCGAGGAGATCTACTTCGAGGGCTGGAAGCTCGGTCTCAAGGCGCTCGCGATCTACCGCGACAACTGCAAGGTCGGCCAGCCCCTCTCGGCCAAGAAGAAGGAAGCCAAGGCGGAGGAGCAGCCCGAGCCGGCGGCGCAGAAGATCGTCGAGTACCGGCCGGTCCGCAACCGACTGCCGAAGGGCCGTCCCGGCATCACCACCTCCTTCACGGTGGGCGGCGCCGAGGGTTACATGACCGCCAACTCCTACCCGGACGACGGGCTCGGCGAGGTCTTCCTGAAGATGTCCAAGCAGGGCTCGACCCTCGCGGGCATGATGGACGCCTTCTCCATCGCCGTCTCGGTGGGACTGCAGTACGGCGTCCCGCTGGAGACATACGTCTCGAAGTTCACCAACATGCGCTTCGAGCCGGCCGGTATGACGGACGACCCCGATGTGCGGATGGCCCAGTCGATCGTCGACTACATCTTCCGCCGTCTGGCGCTGGACTTCCTGCCGTTCGAGACGCGGTCGGCGCTCGGTATCCACTCGGCCCAGGAGCGGCAGCGTCACCTGGAGACCGGTTCGTACGAGTCGGGCGACGACGAGCTGGACGTGGAAGGGCTCGCCCAGTCCGCACCGCGTCATGTCGAGCCCCCGAAGGCCTCGACGACCTCCCCGGCCCCGGAGGTGACGGCCGCGATTCCCGCTCCCAAGGAGGCGCACAGCTCCACTGAACTGGTGGAGATGCAGCTCGGACTGAACGCCGACGCTCCGCTGTGCTTCTCGTGCGGCACCAAGATGCGCCGCGCGGGCAGCTGCTACCTGTGCGAGGGCTGCGGCTCGACCAGCGGCTGCAGCTGATTCAGGGCGCCGTCCAGGCGTGAATCTCCTGGTCAGGGCGGTGGAGTTGGTTACTCGGCTCCACCGCCCTCGGCATCCGTAGCGCTGGACTCTTGCGTCTGGCGGCAGTGTTGCGGGGTGTGCCCGGTCAGGGCACGCCCCCGCAGTGTTGCACTGATCCTGAGAAGTCCGGGGCCGTGACGGGCGCCCGTCTGTCCGACGGGTCCGATACGGTCCCACGGGCCCGATCATCGCGAGAGCCGGCCGCGTCAGGTCAGGAGAATTTGCCGCCCATCATCCCCGTGAAGGCGGCCGGGTCGGCATCGAAGCCGCGGATCACCGAGCGGAAACCCCATTCTCCCGAGTCGTCCCGCACGAACTCCGCGACGGTCGCGGCCGTGGACCCGGAGACACTGGCGAAGTCGTTCTCCGCCAGCTCGGTGTGGCCCTCAAGAATCCGGACGCCGGTGTTCACTACGTCGCCGAATGTCTTCTCTCCCCCACGCTGCTGGATGACCACACCCACGACCACGCGCGTGTACGTGCGCGCCAGCCGATCGAGCTCCAGCGTCATGACCTCGTCGAAGCCGAAGCCTTGACCGGTCCGGCTGTCCCTGTTGAGGGTGATGGTGCCGTCAGGCGATCGCTTGTCGAAGTGCACGAGGTACGTGGGCTCACCGTACGGGTCGTCCGCCGAGTACGTGGCAGCGACGATGTCGAGATCGTTGTCCGGCACACCAGAGGGGCTGGGGTCCCACCTGAGCGTCACCTCGACCTTCTCGATCCCTTTGTTGAGACTGCTCACCGGACTTCCCTTCCTCGGAACTGGGCTGACGTGGGACCTGTCCGCGTTCTGCCGACGTGGTTCTGCCGACGTGTCAGTGGCCGGTGATCGGCCAGGGTGATCGCAAGCCGGCCGCGGACCGGCATCAAGCACCTGGTGGAACGGGTTCTCAACAAGGTCGTGTTCATAACTGTCGGACACCGCACGTCAGTTACCCATGTTGCCACGCTCTTCGTCCCACGCCACGTGGTGAAGTGCCCTTCCTTGTCCGCTCGCTGCACACCACCTCTGGTGGGACGGGAGGGGGCCGGCCGGTGGTCGGGCCTCCCCTTCCGCGGTTCCAGTCCGTCACAGCGTGATGCGGAGCACTCCCGGGGCCGTACGATGGCGCGGTGCTGGTCAAGTGGATTCGCTGCACCGTGGTGGACCGCCGCGGCTTCGAGCGGGGGCAGCGAAAATGGGCGGGGCTGCTCGGCGAGCCGGGATTCCGGGGACAGGGCGGGGGCTGGAGTCGTGCGCGCCCGAACGTCGCCCACCTCTTCGGTTTCTGGGAGAGCCGGGCGTTCTACGACTCCTTCATGGCGCGGTCGCACGACCGGCTCGCGGCTGCGCAGTCCGGGACGTTCAAGGACGCCCAGATACGCCTGTTCGACTACCGGTTCGATGTCAAGGTCGGTTTCCAGCCGGTCTTCTCGGACGCGGACGTCGCGCGCGTGGCCCATTGCTGCGTCCGCAGCGATCGGGTGGAGCACTTCACCCTGATGCAGGAGAAGGTGTGGAACCCGGCGATGGCAGGGTCGCCCGGGATGCTGCGGGGGGTGTTCGGGGAGGCGCCGGGGAGCGAGTTCCTGGTGCTGTCGCTGTGGGATTCGGCGGCGGAGCACGGCAAATACCGTGCGGAGCGAGTGGAACGGCTGGCGCTGCGGGCACAGATCGAGGCCGATATCTCCGCGCTCGCCGGCGATGTCGTCGCACTCGAACCTTCCTGGGCGGTGTGAAGCCGCCTCGCCCGGGACGCCGTCGGCGATCTCGCCCCAACCGGCCGGTGACCCCGCCGCAACCGGTCGACGCGTAACTCATGCTGCGGCCGGAGTTCCGGGAATCGCGTGGTGAGCCCGTCGAGACGGGATGAGGGCAGGAGGAAGCCGGGATGAGGCGAGCCCCCGGCCTGCGATTTATGGTGGCGGCATGGCACGCCCCCGGAACATCGTCCTTCTCCGCCACGGAGAGTCGGAGGGCAACGCCGATGACTCGGTCTACGAGCGGGTGCCGGATCACGCGCTGCCGCTGACGGAGGCCGGCCGGCGACAGGCGGTGGAGGCCGGAGAGCGGCTGCGCGCCCTGTTCGGCGACGAGCGGGTCAGTGCCTATGTGTCGCCGTACCGGCGCACGCACCAGACGTTCCGGGCGCTCGGCCTCGATCCTGCCCGGGTCCGTATCCGGGAGGAGCCCCGGCTGCGGGAGCAGGACTGGGGGAACTGGCAGGACGCCGAGGACGTGCGGTTGCAGAAGGCGTACCGGAATGCGTATGGACACTTCTTCTACCGATTTGCGCAGGGTGAGTCGGGCGCGGACGTCTACGACCGTGTGGGTGCGTTCCTGGAGAGCCTCTACCGGAGCTTCGAGGACCCCGGCCATCCCCCCAATGTGCTCCTGGTCACCCATGGCCTGACCATGAGGCTGTTCTGTATGCGCTGGTTCCACTGGCGGGTGGCGGAATTCGAGTCGCTGTCCAACCCCGGGAACGCCGAGACCCGGATCCTGGTCCTCGGCGAGAACGGCCGGTACCGCTTGGACCGGCCATTCGAGCATTGGTGTACGCCCGAGTCGTACGACGCCACCGGTTAGAGTGCAGTGCGATGACCGCTGATCCCACCCTCATGCAACGCTGCGATCGGGCCCTCGCCAGCCTGCGCGGGCTGGCCGTGGGCGATGCCCTGGGCTCCCAGTTCTTCGTGCCTGCGAACTACCCGGCACTGAAGCGGCGTGAGCTGCCGCCCGGCATCTGGCAGTGGACGGACGACACCGAGATGGCCTGCTCCGTGCTGGCCGTCCTGATCGACCACGGCCGCATCGACCAGGACGCGCTCGCCCTCTCCTTCGCCGCGCACCATGATTTCGACCGCGGCTACGGCCCTGCCGTGAACCGCATGCTCCGGCTGGTCCGGGAGGGCGGCGACTGGCGTGAACTCGCTTCCGCGCTGTTCAACGGGCAGGGGTCGTGGGGCAATGGTGCCGCGATGAGAATCGCTCCGCTGGGCGCCTGGTACGCGGGCGACGCGGAGCAGGCCACGCATCAGGCCGAGATCTCCGCTTACACCACGCATCAGCACCGCGAGGCGGTGGCCGGGACCATGGCTGTCGCCGCCGCAGCGGCCCTGGTGGCCGATCCGGACGGCAGTGCGGGGCCGGAGGCCCTGCTGGCGAGGGTGATCGAGCTCGTCCCGCGCAGCGCCGTACAGGCAGGGCTGCGGCGCGCCCGCGACATGCTCGACTACGGCGACGCGGGTACGGTCGCCGCGGTTCTCGGCTGCGGCCGTCGTACCAGTGCGCATGACACGGTGCCCTTCACGCTCTGGGCCGCCGCCCGGCACCTCGGGGACTACACACAGGCGTTCTGGACCACCGCGCAGGTGGGCGGCGACGTGGACACCACCTGCGCCATCGTGGGCGGCGTCGTCGCGGCCGCGGAGGCAGGGGCTCCGCCTCGCGACTGGCAGGAACGGACCGAGCCGCTCCCCGGCTGGACCCCCGCCGTGAGCGGCTGAGGACATCTCGTACGGCAGGCTGTCTGTCACGGTCATGCCACAGCTGGGGTCATAGCGGCGACGGGGGACCGGATTCCCGCCGGGTGCGCCTACTCTACGGCCACGCAGCCGTGTCGATCTTGACCGGTTTGTGCCGACAAGACACCGGGCCGCCTGCGCTGAGGCGCTGCTGGGCAGGGCCCGGTCGGGAGGGGGTCCCGTGCCCGATTCGCCGTCCGCAGCTCCGGAGCCTGAGGAGCGAGTGGAACCGCAAGACCGGTCCGCGGCTGCAGAAGCCGAGGAAGCAGAAGTACCGGAAGGTGGGATACCCGAGACTCGGGTCAGACCGGCCCAGCTCCGGAAGCCCCCCGCCCCGCCGCCGCGAAGTTATGCGCACCAGCTGCCTGCTCCGCCAGAACCACCGGCGTGGTTGGTCGCCGTACAGCCCGGCCCGCCGACGGGGATCCTCCCCGCCACGCTCTGGGCAGCACTGGCCACTGCCGTCCTGAGCGGGCTGCTGCTGGGCGAGGGCATCGGCATCAACCTGCTGCTCGTGGCCGTACCGGCCGTGCTGGCCGCGGCCTTCGCCGCCCGAGCGGCAGGCCGGAGGATCCGCCCGTGGACCATGGCGTGGGCCGTCGGCGGCTCGGCCCTCCTCGCAGTCCCGGCACTGCGCGACGCCGGCTGGCCGACGTTCCTCGCGAGCGCCACGGCGCTCGCACTCGGCTCGCTGGCTCTGCACGGCGGTCGCACCTGGCGGGGGACGCTTCTCGGCTCGATCGGTGTAGTCGGCGCATTCGTTCCGGGCACCCGGTGGGCCTGGCAAGGCATACGCGAGCGCGCCGACGGCAGCCGGGACCGCTGGGTGCCGATCTTCCGTACCGCCGGCGCGGCCATCGCCCTGCTCGTTGTCTTCGGCGCGCTCTTCGCGGGTGCCGATGCGGCCTTCGCCGATCTGATCAATGGCCTGGCGCCGGACGTGAGCGTCGGGGACAGCCCCGCCCGCGTCTTCTTCTTCCTTCTGGGGCTGTTCGGAGCGCTCGCGGTGGCCCGCACCGCCGCTGCACCGATGCGCTGGGACCGGATCGAGGGCACTCCGGGCCGCCCGCGCGCCCGACTGGAGTGGGCACTGCCGCTGGTCGTTCTCAATGCCCTCTTCGCCGCCTTCATCGCCGTGCAACTGGCCGTGCTCCTGGGCGGATACGACAAGGTGCTCAGCGAGACGGGGCTGTCGTACGCGCAATACGCTCGCCAGGGCTTCTGGCAGCTGCTCTGGGCAACCCTCCTCACGCTGGTCGTCATCGCCCTGGCGCTCCGCTGGGCTCCGCGCGGGGCCCAGCGCGACCGCACCCTCGTCCGCGGCGTGCTCGGCACGCTCAGCGCCCTCACGCTGGTGGTCGTCGTCTCGGCACTCCGCCGTATGGATCTGTACGTCGACGCCTATGGCCTGACGCGGCTGCGTGTCTCGGTGGTCGGAGTCGAGATGTGGCTCGGCCTCGTCATCGCGCTGATCATGGTGGCCGGCGTCGTCGGCGGCCGGTGGCTGCCGCGAGCGGTGGTGGGGAGCGCGGCGGCAGCCGTACTGGCCTTCGGACTGCTCTCCCCGGACGGACTCGTCGCCGAACAGAATGTCCAGCGGTACGAGCGCGACGGCAAGATCGACCTCGCGTATCTCGAGCAGCTCTCGGCGGACGCGGTGCCCGCCCTCGACCGGCTGCCCAAGCACCTGCGTGCCTGCGCCCTGAGGGGGATCGAAGACGACCTGGGACCGGACGACGAGCCCTGGTACGCCACGAGCATCGGCGAAGCACGGGCGCGCAGGATTCTGACGGAACGACCCGTTCCGGCGATCACTGCCCCCTGTGGAACCGCCTCGCGGTACGACGAATTGCGCGACTCCGGCTGAGAGCGTCCAGCACCCTCTTCCGGCCCCACCCCGCAGGAGCTCGCGCAGGGGCGGGGACGGAAGGCGGCGCCGGCGGACCGGCGCGACGGCTGCGGCGCAGGCTGTGGTCGTGCCTTCCGTGAGCACTCCGTGTCCCCAAAAGCGCGGACGGCGCAGGGCATTTGTCGACTGAAGACCTCTGCTGCGGGGGAAAGGCTGCCGCGTACGAGCGCCGGGTCTGCACAGGAGAGCCTCGCCGAATGCCGTGGCTGCTCCGTCCGGAGTCCGGCTGATACCCGCCTGCCGCGGACCGGCCCGGGCGGCGTAACCTGATGGGGCCATGCCGTACGAACCGCCTACTCACAGCGTCGAGCGCTCACTGCGCGCCACGACCGGCGCCAAACTTGTCGCCGGTGTCGACGAAGTCGGGCGCGGGGCCTGGGCCGGGCCGGTCACGGTGTGCGCCGCCATCACCGGTCTGCGCCGCCCGCCGGACGGGCTGACCGATTCCAAGCTGCTCGCCCCCAAGCGCCGTACCGAGCTGGCCGGAGTGCTGGAAACCTGGGTCACCGCCCATGCCCTGGGGCACTCCTCGCCGCAGGAGATCGACCGGATGGGGATGACGGCGGCCCTGCGCCTCGCCGCCGTGCGGGCGCTGGAAGCCCTCCCGGTCCGGCCCGACGCCGTGATCCTGGACGGCAAGCACAACTACCTGGGGGCACCCTGGCGGGTCCGCACGGTCATCAAGGGCGACCAGTCGTGCGTCGCGGTCGCCGCGGCCTCGGTGATCGCCAAGGTGCGCCGGGATGCCATGATGGCCGAACTCGGCCTCGAATGCCCCGACTTCGGATTTGTCGCGAACGCGGGGTATCCGTCGCCCGTACACCGCGCCGCTCTGGAAGAACTGGGACCGACCGACCACCATCGGATGTCCTGGGCCTACTGGGACGCGCTGCCGCGCTGGCAGCATCTCAAGCGGGAGCGGAGCTGGGTGGGAGAGCCGTCCCTGGGATCCGGAGGGCAGCTCGGCTTCGACTTCTGAGCGGCTATCCCGCAACTACCCCGCCCCGCTGGTGCGGATCGCACCGGTGTTTGATAGACATCAGCTCATGCCTCTCATCCCCGAGGAGCCTCAGATTCACGAGAGTGTCCCGGGTCCCCGCTCTGTTCCGGCCGCCGGCCGTACTGCGCAGACCCCCCGCCCTGTCCCTGGCCCCGGGCCGCGCCCTGCTCCGATACGGCCGGGGCGCCCCGGACCGCAGCGCGGTCCTGCCACCACACCGGCCCAGCGCGACTCCCGCGACGCGGCCAAGTCCCCGCCATCCGCATCGTCTCCGCAGATCCAGCTGATCCCCGCATCCGCGGAGGGGGCGCTCGACGCCGCCGAGGAGGCAGTGGACCTGCTGCTGGACTCCGGCCGCGCTCCGCACGACATCCTGGTACTGACCACGGGCGAAGAGCACCCGTGGGCGGCGCACGAGATGTCCTTCGGTGAGACGTCCTACTGGGCTCAGCACGACGCCTGTGAGGATGTCTTCTACGCGCAGGCCGCGGCGGCCGGGCGCGCGGCGAGCCGCCCTGTGGTGGTCGTCGCGGTGAACGGTGGCGCGGACGATGCCGCCGCCCAGGCCCTGCCGGCTGCTCTGGCCAGGGCAGGGGCGTTGCTGATCGTCTGCGGCGACCCGCAGCGGATCAACGCGCTCGTCGGCGCCGGAGTCTGACCGCCGGTACCGCTCGCCGGGCTGTCCCTCAGCGGGGCCGCCCGGCGCTTCGGGACGGGCGGATTCGGCACGGTGATGGCTTGACGTCCGGCGCCACCGCGGCCGTCAGCGGGCGGCCGTGTGGCGCTGGACTTCGAAGGACCGGCCCGCGGCATGACGCGGGCCCGGGACACCGTCGTCCCAGGGAGACGTCCCGGTCCGGTCCGCCTCGGGGCTGGACGCGGAGTGCGGCCGGCGGCCGGAACGCCCCTCGCCCAGCACCTGCCAACCGGCTCGTGTCAGCGTCATGTACGCGCCGCAGCGCAGACCGTGCAGGGTGCAGGCATCTCGCAGTCCCCACATCCAGGCGCCGTCCTCCTCCGTCCAACGGGCATCGCCGTCACGGCAGTAGAGAAGTATCGCGGTACGGACGGGGGCCCGGCGCCGTAGATCGTGAGGGATGATCCGGCGCAGTTGCACCAACAGGGCGTTCCGGAACACCCAGCCGTCGGCCGCGCTCGCCCGGCGGCTGAAGGAAGCGCTCGCGGCAACCCGCTCGTCGGTGTCGAGTACGGCGACGACAGCGGTCGAAAGCGTCGGCAGGTGGCGGGTGTGCAGGTCGGTGACGACGTCGCGCGGGTTGCGCAGCAGCGGGATTCCCGCTTCTGCCCACTCCGCGGGCTCGAGCATCCGGCCGAGCCGGGCTGCCGGGGCATCTGCGGACAACGATGCCGACGGGGGCGGTGCGAAGCCGGAGGTCATGGTCCTCCCTTCGTCTGCACGCACGGGTGCCGGGCAGGGATCGTCTGACGCGCCGGGGCACTGCCCTTCCGCGCCTCGGATGGGCAGGGACGGGGTGTGCTGCCAATTCTTGCGGTCGTACGGGCGTGCGGCAATGAGCAGTCGGGACCGGGGACCCGTATCAGCCGGTCTGTCGCCAATATCCCTGCCCGTGCGTTCCGCTGCTCATCCCTGTACGGCGAGTACCAGCGGCAACACCCCTTGGGCCCCTGCCCGTCGGAGCAGCCGCGCGGCCACGGCGAGAGTCCAGCCGGTGTCGGCGAAGTCGTCCACCAGCAGAACCGGACCGCCCGCCGCGGCCAACACCTCGGCCAGCTCGGGCGGTACGGTCAGCGCGCCGTCCAGAGCGCGGAGCCGCTGGGCACTGTTGGAACGCGGTACCCGGGTGTCGGCCCCACCGTCCGCGTACGACACCGCTCCGAGGAGCGGCATTCTGCCGACCGCCGCGATGCGCTCGCCCAGCGTCCCGATCAGCTGCGGCCGAGTCCGCGATGCCATGGTGACGACCCCCACCGGCCGGGCGGGGGCATCCGGTGCGCCGGACGCCCAACCTCCGGGCCCCTTCGCCCAGTCGGCGAGGACGGTCACCACCGCGTCGGCCACGTCGTCGGGCACCGGCCCGTCCTTGCCCTGCCCGGAGAGCATCGGCCGCAGCCGGTTTCCCCATCCGATGTCGGACAGCCGCCCCAGAGCCCGGCCGGACGCGGCCTGCTCGGCGGCCGCGATACGGCCCTTGAGGTCCACGCCGACGGCGGCCAGCCCAGTGGGCCACATCCGTCGCGGCTCCACTTCCACGCCGGGCCGCCCGAGCTCGCCCCGAGCCGCATCCAGGGAGCTTGCGGAGACATCCGGGGTGAAGCGTGCGCCTGCGCAGTTGTCGCAGCGTCCGCACGGCACCGCCTCCTCGTCGTCCAGTTGCCGCCGCAGGAACTCCATCCGGCAGCCGTCCGTGGCGGCGTAGTCACGCATCGCCTGCTGCTCCGTCTCGCGCTGCCGGGCCACCCAGGCGTACCGCTCGGCGTCGTACGCCCACGGCCGGCCCGTGGCAGTCCAGCCGCCGCGTACGCGGTGCACCGCACCGTCCACGTCCAGGACCTTGAGCATCGTCTCCAGCCGTGACCGGCGCAGATCGACCTGGGGTTCGAGCGCGGGCAGCGACACGGGCCGTCCCGCCTGTGTCAGTACGTCCAGAGTGCGGCGCACCTGCTCCTCGGCCGGGAAGGCGAGCGAGGCGAAATACCGCCAGATCGCCTCGTCCTCCCGGCCGGGGAGCAGCAGCACCTCGGCGTGCTCCACCCCACGTCCGGCACGCCCCACCTGCTGGTAGTAGGCGATGGGGGAGGAGGGGGAGCCGAGGTGCACGACGAAGCCGAGATCGGGCTTGTCGAAGCCCATGCCGAGCGCAGAGGTGGCGATCAGCGCCTTCACCCGGTTCGCGAGCAGATCCGCCTCGGCCTCCCGCCGGTCGGCGTCCTCGCTCTTCCCGGTGTACGAGGCCACGGTGTGCCCGCGCTGCCGGAGGAACGCCGTCACTTCCTCGGCCGCCGCAACGGTCAGTGTGTAGATGATCCCCGAGCCCGGGAGGACCTCGAGGTGGTCCGCGAGCCAGGCCAGCCGGTGGGCCGCGTCGGGCAGTCGCAGCACCCCCAGACTCAGGCTCTCGCGGTCCAGCGGACCGCGTAGGACGAGAGTCTCGGCAGCCCCCTCGCCGGTGCCGAGCTGTTCGGCGACATCGGCCGTCACGCGCGCGTTGGCGGTGGCGGTCGTGGCGAGCACCGGCACGCCCGGAGGCAGGTCGGCGAGCATGGTGCGCAGCCTGCGGTAGTCCGGGCGGAAGTCATGTCCCCAGTCGGAGATGCAGTGCGCCTCGTCGACCACGAGCAACCCGGTGCTCGCAGCCAGCTTCGGCAGCACCTGGTCGCGGAAGTCCGGGTTGTTCAACCGCTCCGGGCTCACCAGCAGGACGTCCACCTCGCCCGCGGCCACCTCCGCCTGGACGGTGTCCCACTCCTCGGTGTTCGCGGAGTTGATGGTCCGCGCGCGGATGCCCGCACGCTCGGCGGCGCCGATCTGGTTCCGCATGAGCGAGAGGAGCGGGGACACGATCACCGTGGGACCGCTGCCGCGTGCCCGCAGCAGGGCTGTGGCCACGAAATATACCGCCGACTTGCCCCATCCGGTGCGCTGCACGACCAGGGCCCGGCGATGGTCCGCGACGAGGGCCTCGATCGCCCGCCACTGGTCCTCGCGCAGGCTCGCATCCCCGCCCGGGGCCCCGACGAGGCGGGCGAGTACGGCATCGGCCGACGAACGCAGCTCTTCGTTGCTCATGCCCCCATGCAACCCGATGGCACGGACAATGCGCGAACGAGGATGCCCGGCCTGTGGAAAACCTGCTGTCCACAGGTGAAGTACGACAAGATGCGGGAGTTATCCACAGGGCTTTCCGAGTCGCTGCCCGAGCGGCACTGTCGTGGCATGACCGAGCACATCGACCCCTCGCAGCCGTCCACCGAAGACCAGATCACCCTGCGCAGCCCGGCGGAACTCGCCGACGCGCTGCCGTATTTGATGGGATTTCACCCCGACGACAGTGTCGTTCTCGTCGCTCTGCACGGCGGCCGCGGCCGGTTCGGCGGGCGCCTCCGGCTGGGAATTCCGAGCAGCCCGGAGGAGTGGCCGGATGTCGCCGGCCAGCTTGCCGAGTGCCTGGTGACCGGCAGCGAGAAGCGTGGCAGTCGGCCCGAGGGCGTCATCGTCTTCCTCTGTCAGGACCCTCACGGCGGGGAGAGCGGGCAGGACGTGATGGAGCGGCTGCGGCCGCTGGCACAGCGTCTCCGCACGGCATGCGGAGAGCTGGACGTGCCCGTACTCGAGGCGCTGTGCATCTCCGATCGCCGGTTCTGGTCGTACTGCTGTCCCGATGTGCGCTGCTGCCCCGCGGAGGGCGCCCAGCTCGCACTGCCCGGCACGTCCGTGATGGCGGCTGCCGCCACGTACGCCGGGATCCAGGTGCGTGGCTCGCTCCGTGAGATGGAAGCCAGGCTGGCGCCCCTCACCTCGCCGGCCATGGCAGCGCAGGAAGGTGCGCTGGACGCGGCCACCGCCGAACTCGTCCCGCGGATCCTCGGGGGAGTGGGCCGGGAGACCGTCTGCGGGGAAACACTCGATCTCGTCAAGCGGCTCCTGGTCCGGTTCGCCGACGTGCCGGCATCGGGCAGTCCCCGCGCCACCGATGTCCTCGATGACGCCCTGGTCACCGATGAGGAAGCGGCCGCGATCATCCTCGGACTGCAGGACCGTACGACCCGCGACCGGGCCGCGGAATGGATGGAGGGGCCCGAGGCCGAACCCGCCCTGCGGGTATGGCGGGCGATGGCTCGCCGCTGCGTGGGGGTGTACGGCGACCACGCCGCGCCTCCGCTCACTCTGGCCGGCTGGGTGGCCTGGTCCAGCGGGGACGAGCCCGCGGCGCGGGTGGCACTGGGCATGGCACTGCGGGCCGACCCCGACTACCTGTTCGCCAAGCTGCTCCACCAGGGAGCGAACGAAGGGCTCGACCCGGAGCTGCTCCGGCGCTGCCTCCGCCAGGAACGGACCGGCCGCGCCGAGGACCGGCGGGAGCGGCCCCCTGGGCAGGCCCCGGGCCGGCCACGCGGAGGGACCCGGCCCGTACGTTCCGCGGGCCGCAGCCGCAGCCGCAGCCGTAACCGCAACCGCGCCCGTCGCCGCACCGGGCCGCGCGGAGCCAGGAGCGGCGGATGAGGCGGCCCGGCGGTACGGGGCTCCGAGGCTCGCCCGGGAGCGGCACAGCTGATCACTTCGCACGCCGGGGTGCGCCCGTGGGGCCGGCCACCCTCGCCGGCCCCACCACGCCCACCACGCCCGCCGGCCTCGTGGTCGTGGAGGCAGTGCGCACAGCGCAGGTTCGCGCACTGCGGGTCATCCGCACGAACGCTGCGGAATCACCACTGTCCCCGGGACGGATCGGCGACCCGCCACGATCACGGCCGGGGATGCGACCGCGGGACCCCAGTTGGCGTAGTGACGGAACGCGACACTTGAAGTGGCTGCCGAACGACCTGATTATCGTCAGGCAGACGACTATGATCGCTGCATGTCCCCCTACGACCCGTCGGCCTTCCCGCCTTTCGCTGTCACCGTCGACCTGGTCGTGCTCACCGTGCGCCGGCACGCGTTGTGTGCGCTGGTCGTACGCCGCGGTGAGCCGCCGTTCCAGGGCCGCTGGGCGCTGCCGGGCGGTTTCGTACGGTCCGACGAGGACCTCTCGTCCGCCGCTGCCCGCGAGCTGGCCGAGGAGACCGGGCTGCTGGCGCACGATCCCTCCAGTCCGGTGGCGGTCAACGGGGCGCACCTCGAACAGCTCGCCACGTACGGCGATCCCAAGCGCGATCCCCGGATGCGGGTGGTCAGCGTGGCGCACCTGGTGCTCGCCCCCGATCTGCCCGCCCCCCGCCCGGGCGGTGATGCGCACAGTGTGCGGTGGGCTCCCGTGGAGGATCTCCTCGGTCAGGAAGGCGGATTCGGCCGTGACGGGGAGCAGGTCGCACCCCTGGCGTTCGACCATGCCCGGATTCTCGCGGACGGCGTGGAGCGCGCCCGTTCCAAGATTGAGTACTCCTCTCTGGCCACCGCCTTCTGCTCCCAGGAATTCACCGTCGGCGAGCTGCGCCGGGTCTATGAGGCGGTCTGGGGGGTGGCTCTCGATCCACGCAACTTCCATCGCAAGGTGACCGGCACTCCGGGCTTCCTGGTGCCGACCGGCGGTACGACGACCCGTCAGGGCGGTCGCCCCGCCCAGCTGTTCCGCGCGGGCGGGGCGACGCTCCTCAACCCGCCGATGCTCCGTCCCGAGGTCTGAGGGACAGCGAGCATCGTGGCCGGGTGGCGGGCCTGGTGACACGGTCGGCGGCCACACCCCGTGCGCTGCGCGGAAAATAGGACATATAGCGTTATCTTGCTTCGGTACGTCCCGGCAGCCGCCGAGCGGTCTCCCGTCCTGCGAGAGAAGCGATGATCCAGGCCATCGGACTGACCAGCGCCCCACGGCGCAGCAACCCGCCCGCCGTCGACGACCTGACCTTCGAGGCCCGCCCGGGCCTCGTCACCGTCCTGCTCGGCGCCCCCGGAGCGGGCAAAACAACGGCGCTGCGGCTCATGCTGCAACTTCAGCCAGGCCGCGGGGTCACCCTCTTCCGAGGCCGTCCCGTACACCGGATCCCGCATCCTGCCCGCGAGGTCGGCGTGATGCTCGGAGACGTCCCCGGCCACCCCGCCCGCAGCGCCCGCAGCCATCTGCGCATGCTCGCCGCCGCCGCCGGAGTTCCCGCCGAGCGCTCCGAGGACGTTCTGGAACTCGTCGGCCTCCGTGGCCTGGCCGAGCAGCGGCTCGGATCGTTCTCTCGCGGTATGGACCGCAGGCTCGGCCTGGCGGCCGCCCTGATCGGCGACCCGCACACCCTCGTCCTCGACGAACCCGCCCACGGTCTTTCCCCCCGCGAGGCGTCCTCGCTGTACGGGCTGCTCCACGCTCATGCCGACGAGGGCGGCGCCGTCCTGGTCACCGCCAGCGACCCGATGGAGGCCGCCCGCCTCGGCGACCGGGTCGTCACTCTGGACGAGGGCCGTCTCGTCGCCGACCAGAGAGCAGCCGACTTCGCCCGGACGCGCCTGCGGCCACGCGTCGCCGTCCGCTCCCCGCACGCGGCCCGGCTTGCCGCCCGCCTCACCGACGAAAAGCAGGCGAACGGCCCGGCCGTTGAGGTCGTACGGGAAGGCGGCAGCCGCATCTGTGTCTACGGCAGCAGCTGCGCCGCCGTTGGTGAGACCGCCTTCCGGAACGGCATCCTCGTCCATCAGTTGGCCGACGAGATCGGCGACATGGGGCCGGTTCCCTCGCTCGAGGGGCCTGACGGCGGTCCCCCCGGACCCGCCGCGTCCCCCGACGCCCCTCCCGGGCAGTCCGGTACGGCTGCCCCTCCTGGCCGGCCCAGACGGGCCGCCGCACCCGCATCCCCCGAATCCGACGCGCCGATCCCACAGCGCGCGCAGCCCGGCCCGGCCTGGCCGCTGCGCTACGAACTGCGCCGGGCCGGCGGCGTATGGACCGGCTGGCTGACCGCGGCAGCCGCTCTCGCCGCCTCATTCCTCGCCTCAGTGCTGATGGCCCTCGCCAGTGATGCCCCGGCCGCCCGGCTGCTGGCCGGCTGGCCCACCGAACTGCCACTCCCCCCAGCCGCGTTCGGGGCCGGCCTGCTCGGAGCTCTCGCGTTCGGGCAGGAGTTCCGCTACCCGGCCCTCGCGCACGCCCATGCCCCGGTCCCACGACGGCTCGGACTGCTGGTCGCCAAGCTCGTCGTCTGCACTGCCGTGGCAACCGTCCTCGCCGTGCTCTCCGTGGGCGTCAACGCCGCGGCTCTGCAACTCGTCTTCGGGGGCGACACCGCCCGTCTCCCCGCCGACTGGCCTGTAGCGGCCATGGGATGGGCCGCGCTCGTCATCGGCTGCGCCTGGGCCGGTCTGCTCGCCGCGGGGCTCTTCTGCTCCACCTCGATGGGTCTGGCCGCGGTCCTGGCGGTTCCGGTGCTTGTGGTCCCGGCCGTACAGACGTTGCTCTCCAGCCCCGCGGCCCACCGGCTCGGCGGGCTGCCGGAGCGACTCAGGTCAGTAGCCCCGCTGCAATGGCCGTCCTGGGTCGAGGACTGGATCCACGGCACGTTGCGGCTCGGTACCCAACCAGTCGGCCAGGCTCTGGCGTTGTCGCTCTTCGCCCTGCTCTGCGCCTACATGGTCGCGGCATTGCGTGGCAGAGCACGCTGGTGGTCGTAACCACCGCATAGCGCATGAACTGCCCGCAACCCAACGGAGATAGCCCGTTTGTTTCCGATTGGGCGTCAATTATGAGGTGATGGGCGATCACCCTTTCGTGTGCTTTTCACCAAAGACCTCAAGGGGGCCGGGAGCGTCGCCGACAAAGGATGCGTGAGTACCCTTGCGCACACCATGATGACCGCGGCTCGCCCCGTCGACTCCGGACTCCCCGGTCCGGGCGAGCTTGACCGCTACCCCTACGGCGAAAACCAGGGCGCCAACCGCACCGGAACACCCTCCTGGGACAGTGCCGATACGGAGATGGGCAGAGTCGGCCGACGTGCAGCCGGCAGCCGTGGCCGCGGGCTGCACGGCCAACTCGTCCAGCAGCTCGGCCAGATGATCGTCTCCGGCGACCTCGGCGCCGACCGCCCGCTCGTCCCCGAGGAGATCGGCCAGCGCTTCGAGGTCTCCCGGACCGTCGTCCGTGAGTCGCTGCGCGTCCTCGAAGCCAAAGGACTGGTCAGCGCGCGGCCCAACGTCGGCACCAGGGTCCGGCCGGTGAGCGACTGGAACCTGCTCGACCCCGACATCATCGAGTGGAGGGCGTACGGGCCGCAGCGCGACGACCAGCGCCGTGAACTGTTCGAGCTCCGCTGGACCATCGAGCCACTCGCCGCCCGGCTCGCCGCCGGCCACGGACGGGAGGACGTGCAGCAGCGGCTCGCCGACATGGCGGAGATCATGGGGCACGCGCTGGCGCAGGGCGACTCCCTCACCTTCTCGCGGGCGGACACCGAGTTCCACGCCCTGCTGCTGCAGCTCGCGGGCAACCGGATGCTGGACCACCTCTCGGGGATCGTCTCCTCCGCCCTCCAGGTCTCCGGCGGACCGGCCACCGGCTGCGACCGCCCCACGGAAGCCTCCGTCGCACACCACGCGCGGATCGTCGAGGCGCTCGGCGCCGGTGACGCTCCCGCCGCGGAGGCGGCCATGCGCCAGCTACTGACGGTCCACCCCGAGGTGGAGCGCGTTGTGCCCGCGCCGCGTGAGCACTGACCGCGAAGCGGATGCTGTGCCGCCGGACGCCGGACCGGATCTCCGCCGGACCCGGACCAAGGCCCGGGTCCGGCGGCGGCCAGGATGGGCGTTGATGGGCTCGGCCGCGCAGAGAAAGCGTCCACAGCGGGTCTGGGCCGGTATGCCGGTGAATTGCACCAGTGCAGCCGGTTACCGCCTGTTTGGGGTCACTGCGTGGTGTGACTCGGGCCACGTGGATTGGGCGTAACACTCTTCGGGGAAGCGCGATGACCTAAGAGGTGGCAGTCGCTGAGGGAATACGAGCGTCGTTCGCGACGCTGTGTAGCTCTGCGATTCCATCTGCGCCGTCGGTCCATCCCCTCCGACGGTCGTCGGCTCCGGTCCCCTGTGGACGGGGTCGGAAGCCGTTCCATCGTTCCGAGAGGTTGTTCGTGTCGGCCAGCACATCCCGTACGCTCCCGCCGGAGATCGCCGAATCCGAGTCTGTCATGGCGCTCATCGAGCGGGGAAAGGCTGAGGGGCAGATCGCCGGCGACGACGTGCGTCGGGCCTTCGAGGCTGACCAGATTCCGCCAACCCAGTGGAAGAATGTTCTGCGCAGCCTCAACCAGGTCCTCGACGAGGAGGGTGTGACGCTGATGGTCAGTGCCGCAGAGGCGCCCAAGCGCACCCGCAAGAGCGTCGCAGCGAAGAGCCCGGCGAAGCGCACCGCCACCAAGACCGTCGCTGCCAAGACGGTCGCGGAGAAGAAGGCCACCACCTCCGTCGAGGCCGCCCCCGCGGCCGACGCCGCGGAGGATGTCGCCGACGAGGCCGCGGCAGTGCCCGCCAAGAAGGCGGCAGCCAAGAAGACCGCCGCCAAGAAGACGGTCGCGAAGAAGACCACGGCCAAGAAGACGGCGGCGAAGAAGACCGCCGCCAAGAAGGACTCCGACGAGCTGCTCGAGGGCGAAGAGGCCAGCGAGGAGACCCCGGCGGCGGGCAAGGCCGGAGCCGAAGGCGGAGAGGCCGAGCCCGAGAGCCAGGGCTTCGTCCTGTCCGACGACGACGAGGACGACGCACCGGCGCAGCAGGTCGCCGCGGCCGGCGCCACGGCCGACCCTGTGAAGGACTACCTCAAGCAGATCGGCAAGGTCCCGCTGCTCAACGCCGAGCAGGAAGTCGAGCTCGCCAAGCGCATCGAGGCGGGCCTGTTCGCCGAGGACAAGCTGTCCAACGCGGACAAGCTCGCTCCGAAGCTCAGGCGCGAGCTGGAGATCATCGCCGAGGACGGCCGCCGCGCCAAGAACCACCTGCTCGAGGCGAACCTCCGCCTGGTGGTCTCCCTGGCCAAGCGTTACACCGGCCGCGGCATGCTCTTCCTGGACCTCATTCAGGAGGGCAACCTCGGTCTGATCCGTGCGGTGGAGAAGTTCGACTACACCAAGGGCTACAAGTTCTCCACGTATGCCACCTGGTGGATCCGTCAGGCGATCACCCGGGCGATGGCCGACCAGGCCCGCACCATCCGTATTCCGGTGCACATGGTCGAGGTCATCAACAAGCTCGCGCGCGTGCAGCGTCAGATGCTCCAGGACCTGGGCCGTGAGCCAACCCCGGAGGAGCTGGCCAAGGAGCTCGACATGACCCCCGAAAAGGTCATCGAGGTCCAGAAGTACGGTCGTGAGCCGATCTCCCTGCACACCCCGCTGGGCGAGGACGGCGACAGCGAGTTCGGTGACCTCATCGAGGACTCCGAGGCCGTCGTGCCCGCCGACGCGGTCAGCTTCACGCTGCTGCAGGAGCAACTGCACTCGGTCCTCGACACGCTCAGTGAGCGCGAGGCGGGTGTGGTCTCCATGCGCTTCGGCCTGACCGACGGCCAGCCCAAGACGCTGGACGAGATCGGCAAGGTCTACGGGGTGACGCGCGAGCGCATCCGCCAGATCGAGTCCAAGACCATGTCGAAGCTCCGCCACCCCTCCCGGTCCCAGGTGCTGCGCGACTACCTCGACTGATAGGGAACAGCGCAGGTCAGAACCATCGGCCGACCCGGCCGGCGGGAGCCTCCTTGAGCCCCGGGCCCGGATCGGGTCGGCCAGGCCCGTCCGGTCGGCTCTGCTCGGCCCCGGCCCATGCGGTCCTGCCCG